>CALDYY010000016.1 GCA_937944245.1 uncultured Saprospiraceae bacterium
GTAAAAATCTAGGTATAGGCTTCTACGTCCATTGTTAATTTTTTTTTGCCTTAGCGTTACCCTTACTACTTTGCGTGGCTTTCTCATTGATTATTTTTTAGTTTGATGATAATGTTTTGGATTGAATCTTTGCCCATGTATTGCGGTGTGGTGTTTGTCTTTACAGTCTTTACTGCAAAACTTTTGCCAATTAACTTTAGGCAGGTACTGTTTTGAGCAATACTCACAATTTTTATAGCCCTGTTTACCTTCAATAATTATAGGGGGTGTAACGGTTGAGTTATTAACGGTTGAGTTATTAACTGTTGGGTTACTTATTTGCGGTGGCTCACGATTGAACCCTATTAACCTACGTTCTGCAAATGGATTGTTTTTACTCTTACCTGTTACAAAATTCTTTACCAACTCTTTAAATCCTGTAACCTCTGTATCTGTAACCGCTTTATTGAATCGCTCTAGGTAAGTTCTTATTACATCATTTGAGTTTACGTCATCTTGCTTTACAGCTTGGGTAACATCATGTTCAAGTATAGATAACGCTTTATTGGCTAGTCCAATTTGTTCTTTATAGTCATCTTCATCACTGGTTAGGCTTGCAGCTTTGGAAAAAATATCAAATGACTTACAATTTAATACTGTTTCATATCGAGTATTGTAGTTGTTGAAGTCAAAAACAGGTGTTGACTGTGGTAACTGTGTTTGTCGTTGCGGTTGTGGTTTTTCTTGAATCTCAATAAATAACTGGTCATCTTGAATACTACTTTGAGTTTCTACAAAACAACGCCATAGGTAATAGTATGAGAATATGGCGCAAACAACAAAAAGGAACTCAAAGAATAGAGAAATGCCTAATACATAAATTTGAAGTTCTTTAATTTTAACAGTCTTTTGGGCTTCGGCTTTTAGAGTTTCATTTTTTACATTTTCGGACAATATTGAAGTATTTTGAATATTTGCGCCCACTAATTCGGCTCTTTGTCGCTCTAGCTGTGGCAATGTCCTATTGCGTAGTGTCCAATTATCTTTTTTAGTTAATTGTGCCTTAGCTTCGCTTATTTCATTGTCTAATCGCTCAATCTCTAATACTAGGTTATTGGATAAGTCAATTCTTAATGAATCCGTTTTTTGTTGAATGTCAACATACAGTTGAGGTAATTTTAAACTGCCTAATATAGCTCCACTAAACGAAATAGAAAAAACAACAATTAAAGATAGGGCTAAAAATAAAGGTAGGGTTTTGTACTTCAAAATGTACTTAGCTGAAATGCTAGTAATGTTGTGTTTAAAAAATTCTAGTAGAGTTGTAACCAATAAGGCAATAGTTATGATAATGCCTAATGGGATAAAATTACCTACCGAATGTAGTATGTAGGCAATAATAGTAGTTAAGGTAATCGCTGAAACGAATTGAGCTAATACGCCTAAAATCTTAGTTGTTGTCCATAAACTCTTAAATTGAATACTAAACGGTTTATCTTGGTAAATCTCGTTAGCAATGGCGTTGGAATCGCTCCTACTATTTTTTAAACTTTTTTTGCTTAGATTCTTTGAGAACATTTTGAAATGTTCGTCAAATACGCTTAGATTTGACATGGTTTTAATATTTTTTATCCCTTGTTGGTTAAGTTGTCAACTTATTTGAACCTTCAAGGGATTTTCTTTAAAAGATATTATTAAGATGTTGTAAAGGTACAAATAATTTATCAATATAAAAGTATAAAGATTAAATAAAATAAACTCTTTTTTCTTAAATACTTGGTTTAGATAAATTTACAGTGTGTTGTTACTTGTTTGTTTTGTGTTGTTTTTAATATTTTATTTAACAGACAAATATTAAAAGTAAGCAGCGATATTTTATAATTTCGCCATAAATTATTTAAACGCCATGCAGCAAAATGCAGCATCGGTGCGTTATGAGTTAAGAATTGTGTTTATTAGCTCTTGAAAAAGGGACTTGTGTTGTTTTATTTAAATTGGTTTTTATTTTTTTTTGTTAATAATATTTGGTTATGTCTTACAAAATAAATAATTAAGCCAATCATTTAATCAAACGAGCAAACAAAAACCTTTTGATATTGCTAATGCTAAAGATAAATGAATGGATTGGCTGACGGCTTGTAGGACTTTAGTGGAGATTATTGCAAATTGCCCTTTTAGAAAGCAAAACATATTTAAGTTGCGCTTGCATAAGTACATCTCCGATGTTCACCCAGATGTACTTATTGATAGCTATTTGGCTAGTGGTGCTAACGAAGAAGACCAAATTATTTTTTATACTTCTACTTTACTGGCTTTAGAAGAAGCTAATCGTATTGAAGTATTTCGACTGTGTATCAAAGACTTAAGTTTGCTTTTCCCTGAAGAAATAGGAAAAATAGAACTCTTTATAGAGCAACAGCATCATCCTGTTCCAAGCTACTTTCAAGAGCGAAAAGAGCGTATTGACAAACTCAACCGCTACCTGAAGCGTATTGACGGTGCTATCAATAATCGAAAATATAGCTTGGCTTTGGGCTTAGCTAATCGCTGTTTGAAAGAATATTATAGCCATTTTTTGACGAATACTGCCAAACATGATTTGGGATATTCTACCAGTATGACACAAATGGCAATTTATATTTACCGATATATTAATAAATATTTTGTAACGAATAATATACCTTACTCGGCTACTCGTCTTTTGTTTATCACAATGGTCACCAATGCCCTTTTTTTGGCAATGACCTCTAATGCTTATGTGGATAGGGCAGTAGCTACTTATGCAAGAGATAATGTCAATGCTATTGTTCGATTCCTCTTGCGGTATTCCTAATGGCAGCCTTTTATAGAACACAAATAAAACTAATTAAATACAACTATGAAACCAACCTTATTAATTCTAGCTGCAGGTATGGGAAGCCGATATGGTGGCTTAAAACAAATTGATGAAATAGGGATAAATGGCGAAGCTATTATCGAATATTCCATTTATGATGCTATAAGAGCAGGATTTGGAAAAGTAGTGTTTGTGATTAGAAAAAGTATTGAAGTTCCTTTCAAAGCTAAATTCGCTGGAAAATTTGAGGACAAAATTGAGGTACAATATGCCTTTCAAGAAATGGATACTCCAGTGGCTGGCTTAACGGAGTTCCCCCCGCGCGAAAAGCCTTGGGGCACAGGTCATGCTGTGCTAGTGGCAAAAGAGTTGATTCGAGAACCATTTGCTGTTATCAATGCAGATGACTACTACGGCGTAGCTGCTTTTCAACAAATTGCCAATTTTTTGACTAATTTATGTGCGCCTGACCATTACGCAATGATTGGCTACACTCTAAAGAATACGCTTTCCGAACACGGTTATGTGAATAGAGGAATTTGCTCAGTGGATAAGCAGGGCTATTTGACTTCGGTGGTGGAGCGCATAAAAATTCAGCGCGATCAATACGGCGAAGTATTTTATCCAGGTGAGGATGAAACGAAGCATGTGCTTTCGGAAGATGTATTGGTTTCTATGAATTACTGGGGCTTTCATCCTAGCTATTTTGATGCTTTGGAGCAATATTTTAAAGCCTTTGTTACTGAAAATCAAGATAATCCTAAAGCAGAATTTTACATCCCTTTTGTAGTGAACAAACAATTAGAGAGTGGTGCAATAAAACTTTCCGTCATTCCGAACGATGAATTATGGTATGGCGTTACTTATAGGGAAGACAAACCAATTGTGGTTGATGCTTTTAAAACGCTTACGAAAAATGGAATTTATCCACCTTCACTTTGGTAAATTACTAATATTGAGTTTATTGTTTGTTGCTTTTGTACAATCTTGTATTCCGGGGTTGTACAAATTCAATGATACCTCTTTTGACCCTGAAATCAAAACCTTTTACATCGGAACGTTTGAAATTCAGGCACAGAATGCACCACCGACTATTACACAAACTTTTGAAGAAGCCTTAAAAATCAAAATCCGTCGAGAATCGCCTTTGAAAGAAAGTGATTTAGACCCAGACATTGAGTTCAAAGGGAAGATTAGTAATTTTTTGGTAACTTCTGAAGCCCCCGCTGCCGGTGAGTTGATTGGTTTTAATCGTTTAACCATAGGCTTAACTATTGAGTATATAGATTATTTTCATGGCGATAAACCCGAATACAACTGGACGCAAACTTTTAGTTTTTTTGCTGATTTTGGTGCAGAGGAAAACTTGTTGGATGTTCAAGACCAACTCATAGAAACCATTAGTGCACAAATTGTCGAAGATATTTTCAATAAAGCATTCACGAATTGGTAATTTGGGCTATTGCACTATTGTTCCGAAAATGTAACGATAAGTATTGCCTTGTCAGGGTTTTGTTGGCGAAGATTGACCTGCACTAAAAAACCTTCTGCTGCTTCAAAGTTTTTGCCCAATCGCATATAAGTGGTGTTGCGGATGAGCAATTCGCCCCACTCGTAAAGTGGTAATAAGTATTCGTCTAAAGCTCCGATATAGAAAAAATATTTTCCTGCCTGCTGAATCCAAAATTCATGGTCTTTAATGTCTATATTCCCATAAACATTAAATCGAAATTCTTGCTTTAGCTTATTGCAACCAGTTTGTATGATTTCTAGTTCTAAGCCATTACTGAAATTAACTTTTTCGTTACCTTCTGCTTTTTTTAATTCAAATTGATGAAACTTAATATCGGATAGATGTTTTACAAAAATAGCTTCTGGTGCGCTGTACAAGCAATCTTTGAAATAGTCCTGTTGCTTGGTTGTTGGTTCAAACTGACAACTCAATGAAAATAATACCAAAAATATTGCTAATGTTGCACGCATAATAGACGTTAGTGTAAGAATTACATACAAATATCCATATTTCTTTATTGCAGCAATGAAACTAAATACAACTTTTTTACAAACGGGCACAAATTTAGGGGATAGACTTGCCAATTTAAAGACTGCCGAGCAACAAATCACTATTCATATAGGTCAAGTTGTAATAACTTCTAAAATTTATGAAACAGAGGCTTGGGGTAGCAATGATTTACCTGCTTTTTATAATCAGGTGCTAGAGGTAAAGACAGCACTTTCTCCGGAAGAAATATTAGCAAAAATTGCTTTGATTGAACAGCAGATGGGGCGTATTCGCGAGCAAAAATGGGGCAATCGCATTATTGATATTGATATTTTACTGTATGAAAAAATGGTAATACAATCCAAAGCATTAACTATTCCCCATCCAGAGATGCAAAATCGAAATTTTGTATTAATTCCATTGATGGAAATAGCTCCTGATTTGGAGCATCCAGTTTTGAAAAAAACAATAGAAGAATTGTATTTTGAATCAATAGATACTTTAGAAGTGCAACTGCTAGATGATTGAAGCAAACTTTCCATATCGCTACATCGCTATTGAAGGCAATATCGGTGCCGGTAAAACTACACTTTGCAACATGATTGTGGAGGAGTATCAGTGCGCACTTATTTTGGAGGAATTTGTGGACAACCCTTTTCTCGCCCATTTCTATAATGACCCTGAGCGATATGCTTTTCCAGTAGAACTGTTTTTTATGACAGAGCGTTACAAACAACTTCAGCAACAATTAGCACAGCAAAATCTTTTTCAGAATACTATTATTGCCGATTACTTTTTTGCCAAGACCTCACTTTTTGCTCAAGTGAACTTACCTCCAGAAGAGTTTCGGCTTTTTCAGCGGTTATATCATATTTTGAGTATTCAATTCCCAAAACCTGATTTATTGGTTTACTTGCACCGTTCGGTGGATAATTTACTTGAAAATATTAAACACAGAGGTAGGGTATTTGAGCAGCAAATTCAGGCGGACTACTTGTATCAAATTCAAAATGCTTACTTGAATTATTTAAAATCTGTTAACAATATTCCCGTGTTGATTTTTTATGTGGAAGGTATCGCTTTTTGGGAAAATACGGAACACTACGAGGCTATCGTGAATGTTGTTAGAGAAAAACACTTACCAAGAGTGCATCATATCAATCTTTTTCATTAACACAACAATGAAGGTCAACTGTTTAACTTTTGATGACCTTCGTTGTTGCCTGTAAATTAGAACAATTCTACTCCTGCAAAATGGAAATTACTTTCAATAGTAGCATTTTCGTCAGAATCAGAGCCATGAACAGCATTTTCGCCAATGCTAGTAGCATATAATGCGCGAATAGTGCCAGGTTTAGCATCAGCAGGGTTAGTTGCACCAATGAGTTCTCTGAAATCAGCTACGGCATTGTCTTTTTCTAAAATAGCAGCTACAATAGGTCCGGAAGACATGAAATCTACTAAATCTTTATAAAAAGGTCTTTCCTTATGCACAGCATAAAATTCTCCTGCTTTTTCTCTAGATAGTTGCGTCAATTTCATAGCGACAATTCTAAATCCACCCTGATTAATTTTGTTTAGAATTGCGCCAATGTGTCCAGCTTTTACAGCATCTGGCTTAATCATGGTAAAAGTTCTATTTCCAGCCATTTGTGTTTAAATTTAGATTTTAATTAATATTAACTAGCTGAGCTAGCCGTTTTCGGGCAGCAAAGGTAATCATCCATTTTAAGCATTCTTAAACCTTGTACTTTATATTTTGGTTAAGTCAATGAAATTTAAGAAATTCGCCAATCCTTTTAAATTCTGTTATCATTAATTTGAGTTTGATAATGGAACTACTAAGCCAATAAGACGTTAACCGGACAAAATAAAAACGGATTTTCGTCCTTATTAACTCAATTAATTAGTTAGATAATCAATTTGTAAAAAGAAAGCTATTAAAAGAACTAATGGAAAATATCACAGAAGTAAAAGCACTCTTGTCTTACCCCAAAAGCATTGTTATCACTACACATCGCAATCCAGATGGTGATGCCATTGGTTCAAGTTTGGCAATGTATTTTTACCTTACCCAAATGATGCACACTGTACAAATGGTTATTCCTTCGGAATATCCGGAATTTCTGGAGTGGATGCCTGGCGTTCAAGAAATTGTCATCTACGATTTACATCAAGAAAGATCTAAAGAACTAATGGAGAAAGCAGATATTGTTATCTGTTTGGATTTCAATGGGCTAGATAGGATTGATAAGCTAGGAGAAATTGTCAATAACTTGACTTGTCGAAAAATAATGATTGATCATCATCTTGATCCTGAGCCTTTTGTAGATTATGTTTTTTCAGATACCACAGCAAGTTCTACCTGCGAAATGATTTATGATTTCATACTGGCAATGGGGCACAAGCAATATATTGACGCTATTGTTGGAGAATCCATTATGACAGGTATTTTGACAGATACAGGTTCATTTAGGTACAGCACTTCTCCAAAATTATACCGCATAGTGGCAGAATTATTAGAGCTAGGCGTGGATGATTACAAATTGCAGGATTTAATTTTTAATAGTTACAATGAAAAGCAATTGCGCTTATTAGGGCATTGTCTTGCTAACAGAATGGAAATTTTGGAAGAATATCAAACAGGTATTATAACTTTGACAAAAGATGACTATGCGAAATTTAACATTTCTCGCGGCGATACAGAAGGGATTGTCAATTACTTGTTGAAAATGAAAAATATTAAAATGGCTGCTTTCATTACGGAACAACCCACTATTGTAAAGTTATCTTTACGCTCAAAAGGGGATTTTTCTGTGCAAGCCATCGCTCAAAATCATTTCAAAGGTGGTGGTCATAAAAATGCCTCTGGTGGTGCTTCTTATCAAAATTTAGAGGCTACTGTCAAGAAATTTAAAGCATTACTTCCTCAATACAATCAAGCACTATCACCACAGCACTAAAATTATATCAATCAGTAAAAATATATGCAAAAGATAGTATTACTTTTCTATGTCATCATAGCTTTAGCAGCAAGTTGTAGCTCAAAGGATAAATTTGAATATACTCCAAATGGTTTCCCTTTTAAATACCACGTAAATAAGCCGGGAGAAAGTCCTGAACTAGGTGATGAGGTACAGTATAGAATGTACATTAGGAATGGAGATTCTATTGTGAGAAAAGTGCATGACACTCAATTTGAAAAAGTACCTTATGTAAAAGTGAGGCTGCCTCTGGACATTAAAGGCATAAAATCTCCTAGTGTGGATGCGCTTAGCGTAATTTCACCCGGCGACAGCATTACGGTTCATTTTAGAATTGATACTATGAAGCAAAAACCAATGGGTTTTGAAAATGCGGATTACATTTATTATGATATTGTAATGGTGGGGTTTGAAAAATATACACCTAAAGTTCAAAAAACACCTAAACCACTTCCTATTGATGATTACTTATTAACACCTAGTGGGCGTTACCCCGTAAAATTTCACATAGATAAGGACGGACCTACCCCTAGAATTGGTGATTATGTAAATTTTAGAATGTATATCCGTAGCGATAAAGGAGTGGTATATTCTACTGAATTGAATAAAACAGGTGCAGAAGTTGATCCTTTTAAAACAGCACCTTTTATACTAGGCGACAATCCTGCACCGCAAATGGATGCTATGAGTATGATGTCGGTAGGGGATAGCTTAACTTTGTATTATCAAATTGATACAATGGAGCGCAAGCCTAAAGGATTTGAAGATAGCGACATGGTGTATTATGATATATTTATGGTAGGTATTAAAACACCTGCCCAGCATAACGAGATAGTATCTCAACGAACTAAAGAGCGATTGGAGCAAGAAAGGCGAGTACGTGAGCAAGAACCTCGTGTTGATGAATTGTTGCGTAAGACATTGAAGCAGTACAAGGCAGGTGAATTGGATATGAAAATCAAAAATGGAGTAAAAGGTGTAAAATATATGATTTTAGAGCCGGGTAAAGGTGATAATATTCGAGATGCCAAATATGTAAAGCATCATTTTTATTGCTTAACTGGTGATGGCAATAAATGCGGCAGTTCTTTTCCCGATGGCGTGCCTTATGAAGTGTTGATTGGTGAAAATAGAGTAGTGGCAGGTTGGGAGCAAGGGCTTAAAAACTTCAATAAGGGCACTAAAGCTATTCTATTTGTGCCACCAAGTATGGCGTATGGCGACAAAGGGGTGGAAGGGCAAATTGCACCTAATATGGAGTTGCTTTTTTATATTGATGTTCAAGAGATTAGATAAAATACAAAAAATGATAAAAAATGACAGGTGATCAATTGAAAGACCTAAAAGACCGTATGGTATTGTTAAGGGGGTATCTTTGACGTGGATAACCGTTTAATCCAAATCGAAGATAAAGAACAAATTAGTCTTGACCCTAATTTCTGGAATGATGCTGACAATGCGGAACTTATTCTAAAAGAACTAAAGAGCCATAAGCATTGGGTGCAAGGTTATCAAGAAGTGAAAACCTTATTAGATGATTTAGAAGTGCTTTTTGAATTTGAAAAAGAAGGGGAAGCTAGTGTGGACGAAGTAGATGAAAAATATAAGGAAGTGATGGCTGCGGTTGATAACTTAGAGTTTCGCTCTACCTTAAACAAGCCAGAGGATGAGTTAAACGCCATCCTAGAGATTAACGCTGGTGCAGGTGGAACAGAAAGTTGCGACTGGTCGGAGATGCTTTTTCGCATGTATGTGATGTGGGCAGAAAGAAACGGTTTTAAAGTTACTGAACTCAACCGTCAGGATGGTGACGTGGCAGGTATAAAATCGGTAGAACTGGAAATTACTGGTGATTTTGTGTTTGGTTTGCTTAAAGGAGAGAATGGCGTGCATCGTCTTGTGCGTGTGAGTCCATTCAACTCGCAAGGTAAGCGCATGACTTCATTTGCTTCTGTTTTTGTGCATCCAATGGTGGACGATAGCATCGAAATCGAAGTTAATCCAGCCGATTTGGATTGGGATACTTTTCGTTCGAGTGGGGCAGGGGGGCAGCACGTTAATAAGACAGAATCTGCTGTTCGCGTGCGTCATTTGCCTTCTGGTATTGTAGTAGAATGTCAGCAAGAGCGTTCCCAGCACCTAAATAGAGAAAAGGCAATTCAGATGTTGAAGTCGCGTTTATATGAAAAAGAGTTGGAAAAGCAACTGGAAGCAAGAGGAGAAATAGAAGCAAGTAAAAATAAAAATGAGTGGGGTTCACAAATTAGAAGCTATGTATTGGATGATAGGCGCGTGAAAGATCACCGGACAAATTACCAAACCAGCCAAACAGATGCAGTATTAAATGGTCAAATTGATGAATTTTTAAAAGCCTATTTGATGAATAAAGTAACTGCTAGTTAACCGTAAATTGTTGATGAAGCGTGCCTTATTTTCTACCTTTACAGAGCTATGAATGTCTATCACGACTTAAATAATTTACCAGCCTTTAATAATGCGGTCATCACAATCGGTTCATTTGATGGTGTCCATCAAGGGCATCAAAAGATTTTGGAGCAAGTAAAAGCACTTTCCAAAGTAAAAAATGGAGAAAGTGTGGTTATTACTTTTCATCCACACCCGCGATTAGTGATTTATCCCAACGATACTTCTCTGCAACTCATCACTACCATTGAAGAAAAAATTGCTTTACTCCGAAAATATGAAGTGGATAACCTAGTGGTAGTACCATTTAGTAAGACATTTTCTCAACTCAAAGCAGACGAATACATTGAACAGTTTTTGTTGGACAAATTTCATCCTGTTGCCATTGTTATTGGTTATGACCATCATTTTGGTGCGAATCGTCAAGGAGACATCAACTATCTAAGATGGTATGCTGAAATTGGGCAGTATGAGGTACATGAAATCAGCAAGCAGGAAATAGATGAATTGGCGATAAGTTCCTCAAAAATAAGAAAAGCATTGTTGAGTAGTCAAATAAAGAAAGCAACACAGTTATTGGGGCATTATTTCACATTGACTGGAACCGTGGTACATGGACAAAAAATTGGTACAAAAATCGGTTTTCCTACGGCTAATCTTGAAATTAATGACGCTCATAAGCTAATTCCTCCTGATGGCATATACGCTGTTTACGTGCATCATCAACAACAACGCTACAAAGGAATGCTGTACATTGGTAAGCGACCTAGTGTAGGCAAAGAACTAACTAGAACTATTGAGGTCAATATTTTTAATTTTAGCAAGAATATTTATGGCGATAAGCTCACTTTAGAGTTGGTGGACTTTGTGCGAGAAGACCAGAAATTTGAGAGCCTAGACCAACTTAGTCAACAACTTAAATTGGACGAAAAGCATACCATAGATTGTTTACAATATGAAGAAAGTTTAACAGAGACAGTAATGACAGCACGACAACCTGAAGTTGCAGTCGTTATTCTGAATTACAATGGTAAATATTATTTAGAGCAATTTTTACCTTCTTTATTGAAAACTACCTATGCCAACTATAAAGTGTATGTAGCTGATAATGGTTCGTCGGACACTTCACAGGATTTGATACAAACGCAGTTTCCAGAGGTGATTTGGGTTGATTTGAAGGAAAATCATGGATTTGCACAAGGATACAATTTAGCGTTACAGCAGGTGAAATCTGATTATTACGTTCTTCTCAATTCAGATGTAGAGGTTACACCAAATTGGATAGCACCCATTATAGAATTAATGGAACGCGATAGAACCGTAGCTGCTTGTCAACCTAAAATATTATCGTTCCACCAAAAAAATCATTTTGAATATGCTGGTGCAGCAGGTGGTTGGTTGGATTACCTAGGCTATCCATTTTGTAAAGGTAGAATTTTTCAAAAAGTGGAACGCGACAAAGGACAGTACGATACAACACAAGAAATTTTCTGGGCATCTGGTGCAGCAATGTTTATTCGGGCTAATTTATTTCACGATATTGGCGGTTTTGATGGCAGCTACTTCGCTCATTTGGAAGAAATTGATCTTTGTTGGCGTTTGAAGCGAGCGGGCTACAAAATTATGGTTCGTCCAAAATCAGTCGTTTATCATGTGGGAGGCGGTACATTGAGCTACGAAAACCCTCAGAAAACATACCTTAACTTCAGGAACAGTTTATTTACCTTAGTCAAAAACGAATCTATCTCAAAATTAATTTGGCTGATTCCGCTTCGCTTGCTGTTAGATGGATTGGCAGGTGTCATGTTTTTAATGAAGGGTCAATTTAAGAATACTGGGGCAATTGTAAAAGCACATTGGCACTTTTTCCCAAAAATTATCGCCTTACTTGCACAACGCAAAATAGTGTTGGAATACATTGAGAAAACAAGCATCAGCAAAGCACCTAATCAAACGGCTCAACTTAAGGGCAGCATCGTTTGGCAGTATTACATCCAGCGAAAACGTTACTTCAAAAATCTCACAACAAAATGACAGCACTATATCAATTAAAAATAGCACTTTCAGGCTCAAAGCCTTTAGTTTGGCGTAGAGTGATGATTTACAATACCATTTCGTTGTCGGAATTGCACAAGATTATTCAATTAACAATGGGTTGGAAAGATGAGCACCTTTGGGCATTTGAGTTCCAACAGGGAAATTTTGATGAAAAATATGCTGACCATATTTTAAAGCAGTATGTTACTGAACCCAAGCAACATTTTTATTATATTTATGACTTTGGTGATCATTGGCAGCATAAGATTACACTAGAAAAGGTAATTAATAAAGGGCAATCCGCTTTGCCACCCTATTGCATAAGTGGTAAAAATGCTTGTCCACCAGAGGATTGTGGAGGCATATGGGGTTACGCAGAACTATTGGAAGCCCTTGAGGATGAAGCCCACAATGCACATGAGTTAGCCTTGGCACAATTAGGGCAGAATTTTAATCCCAATGCTTTTGATTTAGAAGCGGTGAATAAAGCTTTGCAACCTTATCAAAAGTAAAGATTTCAATATTTTTCAACTTAAATCAGTACATGGAAATTCTTTTTGAGGACGAAGATTTAGTGGTAGTCAATAAACCAGCCGGAGTATTATCTATCCCAGATCGTTTTAATGCCAGCAAACCTAACATGCTCACCCAACTTAAAGCTCTTTATTCCAACGTTTTTGTAGTACATCGCCTAGATGCGGAAACAAGTGGTATTATTTGCTTCGCCAAGAATGAACAGGCACACCAGCACTTAAATTTACAATTTGAACACCGCGCAGTTGAAAAGATATATCTTGCGCTAACGGATGGTAGAATCGTGCAAGATACTGGCATTATTGATGCAGGTATAGAACCACATCCAACTTTGAAAGGAAAAATGATTACTTCCAAACGCGGTAAACCTTCCTTAACACTATTTCAAGTAACAGAACGCTTCAAACATTTCACGTTAGTAGAAGCTAATCTAAAAACGGGTAGAACACATCAAGTGCGGGTACATTTTGCCAGTATTGGACACACTTTAGCTGTGGATGCACTTTACGGTAAACGTGCACAGCTATTTCTTTCAGAAGTGAAGCTCAATCGGTTTAATTTAGGTAAATTTCAGGAAGAACGACCAATAATGAACCGCACTACCCTGCATGCACATCGGCTTAAACTAAGGCATCCTAAACAAGAAAAAGAAGTAGAGATAACAGCACCATTACCAAAAGACTTTAAAGCATTACTACAACAACTCGAAAAATGGGGAAAATAAAAAATTGATAAGCGTTGTTTTTTTAATTTTTTTTATCATTACACTTCAATTATCAAAAACAAACAATAACAGAGAACATTATGAAAAAATCTGTCTTTTTTACCTTAATAACCCTAATTGTACCAACGCTGTTGTTCTGTCAACAAAAAGGGTGGGACGAAAAAATTAATGATGCCTTTGCGCCCATTTCTAACTTCTGGCAAAGCATTGTTTTGTTTAAAGTAGCAGGTATCCCTTTTGTTGTAATGCTTTTAGTGTTTGGAGCTACTTTCTTTACCATAGTCTTTGGTTTTATTAATATCCGAAAATTTGGTTTAGCCCTCAAAGTGGTACAAGGAAAATATGATGAATTGGAACAAAAAGAAGTCGAAGATACTCCCGGACATAAACTCAAGGAAGGTGGGGAAGGAGAGGTAAGCCATTTTCAAGCCCTAGCCACTGCCGTTTCTGGAACAGTGGGTCTAGGCAATATTGCGGGTGTAGCTCTAGCTATTGCACTAGGTGGACCAGGTGCCACTTTTTGGATGATTGTTTGTGGTCTTTTAGGCATGTCCACCAAATTTGTGGAATGTACGCTTGGGGTAAAATATCGAGATATTGGCGAAGATGGTACTGTTTATGGTGGACCGATGTACTATTTATCCAAAGGACTAAAAGAACTTGGATTTGCTAGTGCTGGAAGAGTGATGGCAGTTATTTTTGCTATACTTGCAGTAGGTGCATCCTTTGGTGGTGGTAATGCTGCACAATCCAATCAGGCGGCCTCACAATTAGTTTCCATGCTAGGTATGACAGGGGGAAATGCGGGAACAATTATTGGCGTTTTTCTTGCACTTATTGTAGGTTTAGTTATTATTGGTGGCATCAGAAGGATAGCAGCAGTTACAGAGAAGGTTGTACCTTTCATGGCAATTATCTACGTTGGGGCTTGTTTGTTTATCATTTTTGCTAATATTTCTATGGTAGGTAATGCGTTGAGCTTAATTTTTACGCAAGCCTTCAGTCCTCAGGCAGGTTTAGGAGGTATCTTTGGTGTTATTGTCATTGGTTTTCAGCGTGCTGCTTTTTCTAACGAGGCAGGTTCAGGTTCAGCGCCAATCGCCCATTCAGCAGTAAAAACGAATTATGCCGCTTCTGAAGGTTTAGTTGCCTTACTTGAGCCATTTATTGATACAGTAGTCATTTGTACTATGACCGCCTTAGTTATCATTATTTACAACGAAACTGGTGGTGTTTTTGAATATGGTGGCAACGGTTCTGGTAGTGTGGTCATTAATGGTCAAACCGTAGAGGGTTCTGTATTAACTTCTATGGCTTTTGCATCGGTCATCCCTTGGTTTCCTTATATCTTAACTCTAGCAATTGTACTTTTTGCTGTTTCTACCATGATTTCTTGGTCATACTATGGCGTTCAATCGTGGATGTACTTATTTGGTCGCAACAAAACGATGGAATTATTATACAAAATTATTTTTTGTGCATTCATCGTTGTTGGTGCTGCTGCCAATATGGACGCGGTTTGGGGCTTTTCTGATGCCATGATTTTGGCATTGGTCTTTCCTAATATGATTGGCTTGTTTTTCCTTTTCCCAAGAGTAAGAGAAGAATTGAACAAATATTTAAAAGCAATTCGCGAGCAAAAATAATTGTTATATTGCATCAGGGGCTTAGTTATAAACCCCGATGCAATATCAGCTAATTAGCTGAAAACGATTTGCTTTCTTCTATGGCTTCCATGACGGTTTTATGTTCAAAACTACTAAAATCAACGGGAAGCACACTAGAAATGCCCTGTTCATTATGAACTCCGTAAATCACATCCACAGCAGCCATGGTCATTTTATTGTGTGTAACAATAATAAATTGAGAATCTTTAGAGAATTTGCGAATAATGTTGTTGAATTTTTCGATGTTAGCATCATCCAGTGGTGCATCTACCTCATCAAAAATGCAAAATGGTGCAGGTTTAAGCAAATAAAGGGCAAATAGTAATGCCGTAGCTGTCAATGTTTTCTCGCCTCCCGAAAGTTGGTTAATCGTTTGAGGACGTTTACCCTTTGGTTTAGCTATAATTTCAATATTGGATTGTAAAGGGTCATCAGGTTGCGTAAGTATCAAATCGCAAACATCATCTTCCGTAAATAAACTTCGGAACACATCAATAAAGTAAATCCTAACTTCTTCAAAGGATTGCAAAAATTTATTGGTGGCGGTTTCTTCAATTTCCTTGATGGTTTCCTCTAGGTCGCTTTTAGCTTTAACAATATCGTCACGCTGTTGGGCAATATTATCGTGTCGCTCCTTCATAGCGTCATAAGCCTCCACCGCCATAGGATTGATTTCGCCATAGGTATCAATCCGACTTTTTAGGCGTTCCACTTTTAGTGTTAGTTCTTCTATGTTTTGCACTTCCACTTTTGGGGAACTATTGATGAGTTCGTTGATGTCCATATTAAATTCAATGCGCACACGTTGCGCCACAGCACTAATGTCGTATTTTACTTCATTAAACTGGTCTTTAGTCTTACCAATATTATTCTGGCTATCCTGCAGTGCTTTGCTTTGTTGCCTAAGTTGTTTTTCAATATCATTTATTTTTTCGCGGGCTGCAAAGTAAGTTTGTTCGAAGGTAGAAAGCGCATTAGACTGTTCCTTTTTAGTTTTGTAATTCTCTGATAGTTTGTTATTTAGTGTCTCACTTTCTTCTATTAGCAACTTAATTTCATCATCCGCTTTAGCATAATCTTTTTGATATTGCTGAGAATTGGTTCTTAGTTCTTGAAGTTGTTTTTCTCGAAATGCTAATTCTTGTTGGTATTGGTTGACCTTATTTTGCTGTTTGATGTAAGCAATATTTTGCTCGTTGAAGTAGGCAGAGGCTTGATTTAAAAGCTCGGCAATCGTTTTGAAGGAGTCTTCTGCTGCTGCAATTTCACCTTGTACGGCTTGTGCTTGTTTTTGTTTTTCCTTTAACTGTTCTTCTATTTGCTGATTTTTAGTGATAAGTATTTCAATTGTTTTATTGGAATCCGCTATGGTTGTTTGCATATTTTGAAAAAAGGCTTCAAAGTTTTCTAGTGTGGAAACCAAACCTGCTTTTTTTTGCAATGTTTGACTAAGTAATTGATTTGCAGTTTTTATTTCCTGTTCTGTTTTTTGATTTCGCACTTTTTCTAGTTGTTCTTGGCAGGCATAAAAAGTGGAAGCTAAGCGGTCTGATTGCCTTTCTAGCTGCTTAATTTCCATTTCAAGGATTTCTAAATTCTTTTTTCGTCCAATTTTTTTACCCTCGAAAAGCCCAATAGAGCCTCCGGAAAGGCTATGTTTTTTGCGAATTAATCGTCCACTTTTTGCTAATACCGTCAATTCATCACCCTGAATTTTTTCCATTTGTTGGTCTTCTTCCACCACAATTACATTTTCTAGTAAGTAGCTACAAAGATTCAAGTATTTACCATCCACTTCAATTAAATCAATGGCTTTCTTTGCATTAGCTTGGATGGTAATGGGTGATACATATTGATTAAAAGTATCTAATAGTAAGAAATTGGCTTTGCCCTTTTGCGCGTTACTCAGCAAGCGAATAGCGGCAATAGCTTCTTCTTTATTTTCAACAACGTAGTAGTTAAGGTACGGCTCTAAATAATTTTCAATGGCTACGCGATAGGCTTCTTTCACGTAGATGATGTCAGAAAGCAACAAAGCAGAGGTATGCCAATTTTTTTTATTGCTTAAGAATTGAATAGATTCAGGAAAGCCTTCAAAGTTATCAATCATGCTTTTAGTGAGTTGCAACTCATTCTTTTTAGCATCTAACGTTCGATTTACTTTGGCTTGCTCTACTCGAATTTCTTCTAGTTGATGCGTTAATTTTTGAAGTTCAAATTGGCGTTGCTCTTTGGCAAATTCCAGTGTTTTAAGTTGTTGAAGTTGTAAGGATTCTTGAGTCTCCACTTGCTGCAACTGTGCTTTTAAATCATCAATTTGGCGAGTCCGCTGTTCGATTTGTTTTTGTTGTTGTTCAATTTCTTGCTGCTTACTAGCAATTTGGTTGCTTTGTATGGCTTTTTGTTTTTCTAGTTCAAAAATACCTTGATTGGCTTGTTGTTGACGGTTTAAAAGTTCATCTCGGTTGCCTTTTAGGTTGGCATGGCTATTTTGGCTAGTTTTTAAATGCTTTTCTGCTGCATCAAGTTGTGCCTCTAGTGTGGCTTCGATTCGTTTTTCACTATTTAGTTCAGTGCGGTAGTAAACAATTTCTTCTTCTAGTTGGTCAATGGTTGTGTTAGCTTTTTCTATTTGCTGCGATAGCTGTTTTTGATTTTGCTGAATAAAAGTTAGCTTTTGGTCAATGATTTTTTTGTCATTCTCCATTCCTTTGATGTTGCCAATTAAGCGATTCAGTTCGCGCTGACGGTCGGAAAGTAAGCGTTCGTTATCAAGATTGGCTTTTTTTTCGGCTTCCAAATTTGCTTCCAACTGCCGAGTAGTAACTTCCAATCCTCGATAGATATCTTCTTGTTGCTCAAGTTGTTGCTTTATTTTGTGATGCTTATCTTTTAAATTAGTGATTTTAACGAGGGTTAATTCAAGGCTATGCTGTTTGTATTGGTCTTTGATTTCAAAAAAACGACGCGCCCGTTTAGCCTGCTTTTCTAAACTATTGAGTTGACTGCTAATTTCGTGTAGTAAATCTTGTACGCGCTCCAAATCCTCGACGGTACTTTGTAGTTTTTGCAAGGTTTCTCGTTTTCTTGCTTTGTACTTGGAAATGCCCGCTGCTTGCTCAAACATTCTCCGACGTGCATTTTCTTTGTCGTTGAGAATGTCGTCCACCATGCCTAGCGCAATGATGGCGTAAGAATTAGAGCCGATACCAGTATCTAAAAATAAAGTGGTGATATCCTTCAACCGACAAGGCACATTATTCAGTCGGTATTCGCTTTCGCCCGTGCGATACAGCATCCGAGAAATAGATACCGAACTATATTCTGTGGGCAATAAGTTTTTTGTATTTTCAAAGGTAAGGGTTACTTGCGCTAAGCCACTTTGCTTTTTTGTTTTTGTACCATTAAAGATTACACTGGTCATTTGGTCGAGGCGCAGTTCTTTACTTTTTTGCTCTCCTAATACCCATCGAATAGCATCTACAATATTTGACTTTCCCGAACCATTAGGTCCGACAATACCAACTACATCCTCATTAAAATGAATGACAGTATCGTTAGCAAAACTTTTGAATCCCTTAATTTCTAATCGCTTCAATCTCATAGCGTGCAAAAATACAAATTGAAATGGAGTGATTTGCTTTTTGCTTGATTTTACTATCCACAAGTATTCCACATAGGAATGAAACAACTGTAATTAATAGGGCTAAAATATATTTTGGTTAGCGTTGTGCATAATCTGCAATGGCTGCTTCTAAAGAAATACCAATCCATTCTTCTAGTGCTAGTTGCCATTGCATCACTTCAATTTCTGTGCGGAAGCGTTCTTCTTTTGCTTTATCTCTGTTGGTGATAGCGGTGTTAATATCTTCATATTCAGCACCTTCTTTTTGAAATAGTGCTAGTACGAAACGGTAGTTTTCATCTGCTTGTTCTTCTATTTTAATGCGTTGTTCCAGCACTTTTTGTGCAATTAGTAGTCCGCGATAAGTGCTTAACACTTTGTTCCGAAGATTTAGTTTATACGTGTTAACATCTGCTTGGGCTACTTTAAGATTTTCTCTAGCAATGTTTACTTGATGTTTTGTGGCAAAAAGAGGTAGCAAGCGAATAGAAACACCGATGGAAAAAGCATTAGCAGTGCCATCAGAAAGCGCCGCAGGTACTTCAGGCATACCTGGTTGGAGCGTAGGTAAAGACGTTCCAGATGAAGTACCTCTGGAGTAGTTGATGAAAGGGGCAAAGCCCTCTAGAACGCCAAGTTTTTGTGCTTTTATATCTTCTTGGGCGATGTTAATTTTTGATTCTAAAACTTTGTTTGTAGGATAATTTAGCCACGCTACATAAATTAAATAGTCTTCAAACGTCTTAATGGTAGCTTGAGTAGGAATAACTTCTTCAAAATCGAGTCGCTGTGCATTTGTTACGAGCGAAAAAAGTATTAGGCAAAGCGTAAGGTATCTTTTCATGATTGAAAATTTTCGTCAAAATCTTTAAGTCGCACAACAGCAGCTAGTATGCCATTAAATACTAAATTAGTTGGTAACATATACGATGCTTCTTGCGGATAGTTAGCTACGGTTACTAAAAAAATGACATTAGCAAACGCTAAATAAAATAATTTGATGTTTGGGCTTTTTACTCTAAAGTAATAATAAATAGCTGTCCAAAGTGCTACGAAAAACATAGCTAAGTAAACTATTAGTCCTACCCATCCACATTCTATTGCTACGCGCACATAAGCACTATCTGGAGCAAAACCAGCCAACCATGAGTTAGTATTAAATCGCTTACCCCATATGCCAACGCTTCCTAGCCCAGTCCCAAACGGATGCGCTTGTATAAAAGGTTGAATATACTCCTGATTGCGCAAGCGGAGTTGCATGGAGCTATCTTCTTGAGGGCGAAAAGCAGATTGCAGCCTAAATATAACTGGATTACTTGTTGATTTTAATATGAAACCTGCTCCAATTATGCCAAGAATACCTGCTACTATTATAGCTTCTTTTGTGAAATTGAGTAGAACATAAAATATAACACCAGCAGTAATGAGCAGTACCGGTGTTCTAGAGCCAGTGTAGCCTAGTGCGATAAGCATAAGTAACGCAGCGACTAATAAAAATGGTCTTCCCCAACGATTGTCCATTTTGCCTGTAGCTAAAATTAAGCACAAAATAGCAGTGTAAGCCATAGCTATCCCAAAAGAAGTAGGGTCAGAAAAGAAGGAAAATATCCTCAATCTTGACCATGTAAAATAGAGTTGGAAACGTAGTGGGTCTGCATACAGCCAAGTCATTTCTTGGTTACTAAATCCGATAAATTCTTGTTTGAAGCCATAAAAAGCAGAAATGAGCATCATAATAATAATGAACCAAGTAAAACGCTGTATCTTTTTTAGGCTATCAAAAACATGGAATGCAACAAAGTAGGAAACTAGCCAAAGCGATAATGTCCGAACGGCAACAGACCAACCTTCTATGGAAGGTGAAGTTGGATTGAGTATTTGAAGTATATTGTAACCAATCCAAGCGTAAATAGCAATACTCAAATTACTTGTTGCTATTTTAAAGTTGTGTGCTTTTAATTGTTTGTAGCATAAACCCAAGAGCATAAGAATAAGCAGTGCATCTAGCATAGTGCCTATAGGTAACTCAGTATATTTGCGTGCAAAATTGACGAAAAAGCTACAAAAAACGGTCAGGTAAAAGCCTATCTCTAAGTTTAGGAAGACCAATAATATCAGTGGAAGCGCAAGGACAGCAGCCAATACTAAAATTATTCCTTTCAACCCCATCAAAGCAGCAGACAAGGATATCAGTATAACTGCGCCTAAAACAATAGCAAAACCTAATAAGCTATTAAGTTTTGCTGCAATCAACTCTTTGTAGAGCCATTCTTGAATGCGCCCTATATAATTTTTATTTGACCAATTAGAAAGGTACTTATAACTGCTTGTTATCACAACCTAGTTGTTTAGTTGGGTACTTTTGCTACCTTCTTACGAGTCCTATTGCTGCTTTGTTTCGCACTATATATCCACATTGGCATATTTGGCGTTGGCTTCAATGAAGGCACGTCGTGGAGGCACTTCATCCCCCATTAGCATGGAAAATACACTATCCGCTTGTACTGCGTCTTCGATAGTGACTCTTCGCAAGATACGTTCATTGGGATCCATAGTGGTTTCCCAGAGTTGTTCCGCATTCATTTCACCTAGTCCTTTGTATCGTTGTATTTTGATGGAGGAATCATTTTCGCCTTTGCTATACAAGGCAATGGCTTCTTTGCGTTCTTCTTCTGTCCAGCAATATCTGAACTGCTTACCTTTTTTGACTAAGTAAAGTGGTGGCTGCGCAATATAAACATGTCCTCTTTCTACTAAGATTCGCATGAACCTAAAGAAAAAGGTCAAGATTAAAGTTACAATATGGCTACCATCCACATCGGCATCACACATGATGACAATTTTGTGGTATCTCAATTTTTCCACATTTAGAATGCGGTCTCCCTCGTCGTTTTCTTCAATACTTACGCCAAGTGCAGTAAAGATATTTTTAATTTCTTCGTTTTCGTAAATCTTATATTCAAAGGCTTTTTCTACATTTAGAATTTTACCACGTAAGGGCAAAATTGCTTGGAAATGACGATCGCGACCTTGTTTTGCTGTTCCACCTGCAGAATCCCCCTCAACTAAGAAAATCTCAGATTCTTCAGGATTTTTAGACGAACAATCGGCTAATTTACCCGGCAACCCACCGCCAGTAAGCGGAGTCTTGCGTTGTACCATTTCGCGTGCTTTGCGTGCTGCATTACGTGCAGTAGCTGCCAAGATGACTTTATCAATAATTTTACGCGCCTCTTTCGGATTTTCTTCTAAAAAGGTTTTAATGGCATTGCCTACAAGGCGTGAAACAATACCTGTTACTTCAGCATTGCCTAGTTCGCCTTTAGTTTGACCTTTAAATTGAGGCTCTGGCACTTTTACAGAAATCACAGCCGTCAACCCCTCTCTGAAGTCTTCCCCAGAAACTTGTATTTTCAATTTTTTGAACAAACCATTCTCATCGCCATAGTTTTTAAATTCTCTGTTAATGGCTCTTCTGAATCCATTAACGTGAGAACCTCCCTCGCGAGTGTTGATGTTATTAACAAAAGAATATAAATTTTCTTTGTAACCTGTATTGTACTGTAAAGCAACTTCTACTTCTACATTATCCTCTTCACCTTTAGTATGGATAGGAGCATCGAGTAGGGGCTGTCTAGCTTCGTCCAAAAATTGAACAAACTCTACAAGACCACCTTGTGAGTAGAAAGTTTCGTGCTTGAAGCCACCATTTTCGGGCTTGCGCTCGTCCGTTAATGTGATGGTCAAGCCTGCATTTAGATAGGCAATTTCTTTAAAACGAGTAGCTAATACCTCATATTTGTGGTCAACTTCTTCAAATATTTCTGGGTCGGGCTGCCAAGTGATATACGTTCCCGTGTCTTTGCTTTCACCAATAAGTTTGGTATCGTAAAGCGGTTTCCCTCGCCGGTATTCTTGTACAAATATCTTGCCTTCTCTGTGGATTTCCGCTTTTAGGTGAATAGACAAGGCATTTACGCAGGATACACCTACACCATGCAAACCACCTGATACTTTGTAAGTATCTTTATCAAACTTTCCACCAGCATGCAATACCGTCATTACTACTTCTAGGGCAGATTTTTGGAGCTTATCGTGCATTCCTGTCGGAATGCCTCGACCATTATCCCGGACAGTTACGGAACCGTCCGTGTGAACGATAACGTCAATTTTATCGCAATAACCTGCAAGATGTTCATCAATGGAGTTATCAATAACTTCCCATACTAAATGATGCAACCCTTTTGTGTCCACACTGCCGATGTACATTCCGGGGCGTTTGCGCACTGCTTCTAATCCTTCAAGTGCTGTGATGCTGTTCGCACCATAATTATTTTCTTTCGCTATCAAGTTTTCTTCTACGTTCATCATGCAAAGATACTAAAAAAACGCTAATTTTAAAATGGTTAAAATGTAGGAATTAACAACAAAAAATCGGGCAAGATTTCTTGTTAGTAACTAAGTGAATGTAATAAAAGTGTTTTGTATTCACTGCCTCAAGCTCAAAATTCGCTAGTAAAATGAAATACTACTTTTGGGTGATTTTCTTGCACTGTTTTTAAACCCCATGCACTGGTGGCTAGATAAACCCATTTGCCGTCTTTATCCCTTGCCATATCTTGCATCCTACGTTGCAGAAATTCCTTTAGTGCTGCGGTATCATTGCAGGTAATCCAGCATGCTTTGTGCAGGGAGAGCGGTTCGTAGGTTACTGAAGCACCATATTCATGTTCTAAGCGATACTGGATAACATCAAACTGGAGCGGTCCGACAGTACCTATAATTTTTCTCTGGCTGCTTTCTTTGGTAAATAATTGCGCGACTCCTTCATCCATCAACTGGTCTAGTCCCTTGCTGAGTTGTTTTTGCTTCATAGGGTCGGCATTATTGACATATCTAAATTGTTCAGGTGAAAAACTTGGGATACCTTTGAAGTGTAGCATTTCTCCCTCGGTCAAGGTATCGCCAATCTTGAAATTGCCACTGTCATAAAGTCCTACTACGTCGCCAGGGTAAGCATCTTCAATTACTTCTTTCTTGGAAGCCATGAAAGAAGTAGGGTTAGCAAATTTCATTTTTCGATTTTGGCGCACATGAAGATAATTTCGATTGCGCTCAAATTTGCCTGAACAGACCCTTAAAAAGGCAATTCTATCTCTATGCTTAGGATCCATATTGGCATGAATCTTGAAAACAAATCCTGAAAATTGTTCCTCATTTGGGTCAATTGGGCGTTCTTCCGTAACACGTGGCATAGGGGAGGGAGCAATTTCTACGAAACAATCCAGTAATTCTCGAACACCAAAGTTATTGATAGCACTTCCAAAAAATACAGGAGATATTTCACTATTTACATAATATTCTCTGTCAAAAGAAGGATAGACCTCTTCCACCATAGTTGTTTCTTCGCGGAGCTTCTTTGCTGCTCGTTCGCCTACATATTTTTCCAGTGCGGGGTCGTATAGATTATTAAACTCGACAACGCCTTCCTCCGCTTGTTTACCATGCGGTTTGAATAATACTAATTTCTTTTCGTACATGCTATATACCCCTTGAAAATCATACCCCATACCTATGGGCCAACTCATAGGACAAACCGTAAGTCCTAGTTTTAACTCTATTTCGTCCAGTAAATCGAATGCGTCTTTACCTTCTCTATCTAGTTTATTAATAAAAACAATGATTGGTGTTTTTCTCATTTTACAAACATTGACTAGCTTTTCTGTTTGTTCTTCGACCCCCTTAGCTACATCTATCACCACAATCACACTATCCACTGCGGTTAAAGTGCGGTAAGTATCTTCAGCAAAGTCCTTGTGCCCAGGTGTATCTAAAATGTTGACTTTTAGGTTTCTATACTCGAATCCCATTACTGATGTAGCTACTGAGATACCCCTTTGTTTTTCGATTTCCATAAAGTCAGAAGTAGCTGTTTTTTTGATTTTGTTGGACTTCACTGCTCCTGCTACTTGTATAGCACCGCCAAACAATAACAGTTTTTCTGTTAAGGTCGTTTTTCCAGCATCGGGATGGCTAATGATACCAAAGGTTCTTCGTTTATCTATTTCCTCTTTAAACTTCATCATGTTTTGAAACAACTAAAATTATTATAAGGTCAAAGTTATCAACTTATTTGATGAACTACAAAATTACTGTTGCTCCACATAGTTCCACAAATGCTCGGTGAATACAAATTTTGATATAAAATATTCATTTGTCAAAAATAATTTACTAAGATATTTCTATGCGTTTCCTATTTTCTTGTCTGAAAATATGAACCTTTCTAAGTACGCTCTGTTCACGTATTAATTTTACCAAGAACAGACTTAAATAAACAACTGATTAAAAACGATTTGCAATAGTGGCGATATATTCAATAAAGGACTTAGAAAAACTTTCGGGAATAAAAGCACACACTATTAGAGTGTGGGAGCAACGCTACGGCTTAATCGAACCTAAAAGAACTAGAACCAACATTAGATATTACCAAGATGACGACCTCAAACTTATCTTAAATATTGCATTGCTCAATAAAAATGGCATTAAGATTTCGAGGATAGCAAAGATGAACAAAGAGGAAATTACAGACAAGGTATCTGCTATTTCTGAGGTTAACTTTGAATTTGGTACGCAACTCGACGCACTTACTATTTCCATGATTGAGATGGATGAGTATAAATTTGACCGAATTATAACCATGAACGTTCAGAAAATAGGTTTTGAACGAACTATGATTGAAATAATTCATCCATTCCTTGACAAGCTCAGTTTGCTTTGGTTAACAGGGTCTATTCACCCTGTGCAGGAGAATTTCATTAGCTATCTTATCCGCCAAAAAATCGTTACTGCTATTGATAATGAGCCGTTTGTGGTCGGGAGGCATGTTAAGAAGTTTCTGCTTTTTTTGCCCGAAGGGGAAACACAAGAATTGAGTTTACTATTTCTCCATTATTTGTTGAAAACAAGGCGTAATCAAGTGATTTATATAGGTCAAGACATGTCTATTATTGACTTACAAGATGTGTTTAAGATTCATCAGCCCGACTACATGTACACCATGATTACAGAGACCTTTCTTAAAGAACCTGTGCAAAAGTACATAGATACCTTGGCGGCCACTTTTACAAATACACAGATATTAGTGTCTGGTTATCAAGTAATTACTCAAAATGTAAAATCTAATAACCGCGTAACCGTCTTAAAAAGTTTGGAACAAACCATCCAATATCTAGACCGATTGAATGAGAAGCAACAGCAAAAAGTCCAACTTTCTTTTGTGAACTAGCCTCTTGTTATATCCTCAGACTTTGTAGATTCTTTAGAAAAGAATTTGCCTATATTTAATATATCCTACCTTCATCAACTACAAAAATTAGAAATTTCTCTACATTTGTTCTAAGACTTTTTATAGCGTATTAAAAGCAAACAAAAATCAGAATATCATGAGTAAAGTAACTGTAATTGGTGCGGGTAACGTAGGAGCAACTTGCGCTAATGTGTTAGCCCACAAGGACATTGTCAAGGAAATTGTATTGTTAGATATTCAAGGTAACTTGGCAAAAGGGAAAGCGTTGGACAGTTTTCAACAAGCTCCAATTGACCATTATAGCACCTATTTACGAGGTACAGATAACTATGAGGACACTGCTGATTCCGACATTGTCGTCATTACAGCGGGTGTGCCTAGAAAACCGGGAATGACTAGAGATGATTTGATTGCCACAAATGCAAAAATCGTAAAAATGGTGACCAATTCCATAATGAAGCATTCCAAAAATCCTATTATTATTGTTGTTTCTAACCCTTTAGACGTAATGACTTACGCTGCCCATAAGGCATCGGGCTTACCTGCTTCACAAGTTTTTGGCATGGCAGGTATTTTGGATACGGCGCGTTACAGAGCTTTTTTAGCTACCGCATTAAAGTTATCTCCCAAAGATATTCAAGCGGTATTAATGGGGGGGCATGGTGACACTATGGTACCGTTACCAAGATATACGACTGTTGCTGGCATCCCTGTTACGGAATTGATTGACCATGCTCAGTTGGAAGCAATCGTGGAGCGCACCAAAAAGGGTGGGGGAGAGCTAGTAGAATTGATGGGAACATCTGCTTGGTATGCACCAGGTGCAGCAGCAGCCCAAATGGTGGAAGCTATTGTGAAGGATGAGGATAGAATCTTTCCTTGCTGCGTGCAAATGAACGGTGAATATGGCTTAAATGATATTTTCTTGGGCGTTCCAGTGAAACTGAATAAATCAGGAGTTGCCCAAGTGATTGAGCTAAAACTTACACCTTCGGAAAGAGAATTACTTTATGGCTCAGCTAATGCCGTAAAAGTAGTTATTGATGCACTGAATAGCATGAACATTTAGCAATATTCCGAAAAAATTATACCATAACAATTTTTTCGTAAAAATTTCCTTTTAAAGAGGTATGAAATAAAGAACTATTTTATGCCTCTTTTTATGCTTTTATCATAATTTATCTTTATTTTACCACATCTTATTTGGTAATGCCTCATAACCTAGAGGAAATATTAAGCACAATTTCACAACTAAATATTTATTTACGCATTATACTATTCCTATTTGATAAATTTTAAATAGAAACAAGTATAATGATAGAGCAAGAAGTAGCCAATGAAGCACTCCTCCAGATGAGGACTCAGGATGGGCAATCCTTAATTGATTTGTCGCAGCAACAAGCAATTTTGCTCATTTTTTTGCGCCATTTTGGATGTACATTCTGTCGGGAAGCATTATCGGATATTGCTAAGAAAAGACAAGAAATAGAAGAAACTGGTACAAAAATAGTTTTTGTGCATATGTCTGATAATAAACTGGCGGAAAGGTACTTTAGTCGTTACGATTTGATAGGCATAGACCACATTAGCGACCCGGAATGCAAATATTATGCAGCCTTTGGATTAATGAAAGGTAGTGTAACCCAGCTTTTTGGACTTAAAACTTGGATTCGAGGTTTTGAGGCAGGTGTACTGAACGGTCATCTTGTAGGCGTAAAACAAATGGGCGATGGATTTCAAATGCCAGGTGTATTTGTTATTCAAAATGCTGTCATAAAAAATAGTTACATCCACAAAATAGCTGCCGACCGTCCTGATTATACAGCATTGGTGGGGTGTTGTTGTGGTAGTCATTAATTTCAACTTTCTTTCTTGCAAAGGTGTTTGAAAAACAAAACGTCTTGGTGAATTTTATTCATAGGGCAAAGTTTAAATTATTAAAATAAATATATGATTGGCTGGAGATTTTCTGAATATACTCCCGATTCTTCTGATGAATCCATTTTCGAGCAATTGTTGAAGCTATTTCAAGAACTGCTTATTTATACTTCTGGTGATGTAAGTGAGGCACTTTCTTGGCTCAATGAGATTGACAAGGAATACAATATCACAAATGAAGATTACGGGATGGCAGATTTTATTCAGGAATTGATTGATAAGGGCTATATTCAGCAACAAGACCCTAAAGATGCTAAGTTTAGCCCAACGGCAAAAATAGAAATCGCCATGCGCCAAAAAGCATTGGAAGATATTTTTGGACAGTTAAAAAAATCAAAAAGAGGTAATCATAGCACTACATACGGTGGTGGTGGCGACGAAAAAGCATCCGAGTTAAAGCCTTATGAGTTTGGCGATAGCTTAGATAATCTTGCTATTTCTGAAACTATAAAAAATGCACAAATTAATCATGGGATTGATGAATTTCAGCTAACCCACGAAGATTTAGAAGTACATGAAACGTTCTATCAAAGCCAAATGAGTACAGTATTAATGATAGACATTTCGCATTCTATGATACTCTATGGCGAGGACAGAATAACACCAGCTAAAAAAGTGGCAATGGCACTTTCTGAGCTTATCACCACGCGTTATCCAAAAGATACATTGGATGTTATTGTATTTGGCAATGATGCTTGGCAAATTGAAATTAAGGACTTGCCTTATCTGCAAGTTGGTCCTTACCACACTAATACTGTGGCTGGATTGGAATTGGCAATGGATATTCTTAAGCGACGCAGAAATGCTAATCGTCAAATCTTTATGATAACTGATGGTAAGCCAACTTGCATTAAGAAAGGTAATAAATATTACAAAAATAGCTTTGGTATTGACCGCACCATTTTGAATCGCACATTGAATTTAGCTACAAAGTGTAGGAAGTTAGATGTGCCTATCACTACTTTTATGATTGCCAAAGACCCTTACTTGGTAAAGTTTGTGGAACAATTTACACAAGCTAATAATGGTAAGGCTTTTTACAGTAGCTTACAAGGCTTGGGTGAATTTGTTTTCAAGGATTACAAAAACAATAAGGCTAAGCGACACAGAAGATAGATAGGAGCGTTGTCAAGTAGGAAAGAAAGTTACGTTAGGAAAACTGTAAATTTATGTGAAGTAAGGTTATAAGTTTTTTGTTCTTTTAAATTAAATACCATTCTTTCAATATGCAATTTTTAAAACTTCATAATCGTTAAATCCCCAAAATGCTTAAATTGTTTATGAAGTACCTTGTAATTGTCCTAGTGTTGTTGTATTCATTTAACTGTTTACAGGCGCAAAGCACGCTTTCAAATTTGGATTCTACTGCTGTAAAAGAGTTAAAAAAAATGGAGGATACATTAGCTTTGTTTGCTTATGCTGTTTTAAACGCCAAGCAAGCTGACCAGCGTTTTTTAGCAGTTCGTGCTTTTATTCCGATGTTAACTAAGGCTTTGAAAATAGAAAATTCATTTCATTATCCATTTGAGCGTCTGCGCAACGTTTCTATACAGTATCCTCAAGATAGTACATTTCGCATTTTTTCTTGGCAACTTTATGTAGATTCTTCTGACTATCGTTATTATGGGGCTATTCAGATGAACACATCTGATTTAAAGTTAATTCCGCTTGTTGACCGCTCTTTTCAACTTCAAGAAGAGGTTGAGCAGGCTATTCTTTTTAATGAAAATTGGTATGGCGCATTGTATTATAATATCAAAGATTTTGATACGCCTGAAGGGAGAAAGTATTTACTTTTTGGGTATGATAATTATGAAAACTTTGAGCGTTTTGAAGAAGAAGGTGATCGCGAACGAGAATTTGCATTTAGCCACAACGACTATGAACACCTTTCCAAGCGTAAAGTGATTGATGTACTAAGTTTTAAGCAAGGCAAAGCAATATTTGGCGCGCCGTTATTCGTACACACAAATCCTAAAAGTAAAACGACATACACTAAGAACAGAGTAGTATTAGAGTTTTCGACAGATGCTGTAGTTAGTTGTAATTATGATGACTTTGAGCAGATGATTATTTTTGACCATCTCATGCCAATGGGCGAAGTAATACCGGGTGAAAAACCAGTGTACATGCCAGATGGTACCTACGAAGGTTATCGTTTGCAAAATGGAAAATGGATTCACGTAGAAAATGTGTTCAATACAACTGTGGAACGAGCACCTAGAGAACAACCCATTCTCGACCAGCGACCTAAAGACTTATTTGGAAAAAGTCCGAAAAGATAATCAATCATCATTCGGATTTGCTAATTTTAATATTTATGTTTTATCATTTCATCTTGTTAACAATACATCGCCCTTGAATATTTTGCGGTGTCCGTCAACGAACTCGACATCAGCGTAATAGATGTAAATTCCAGTAGATGCAGGCACATTTTTTATCGCACCTTTCCATCCTTCATTTGGGTCATTAAGAGGTAAATTATTTTTTTTAAAAACGGATTGTCCCCAGCGATCAAAAACTTGAAGGGTATGAATCGTTTTTACGTCCTTACCTACATAAATGGTGAAAGCATCGTTTTGACCATCGCCATCTGGTGAAAAAGCATTTGGACAAAATACATCATAATCCTTTCTAATTCTGATGTTTATGTTGTCCTTTGCAGTGCAACCATTTTCATCTAGCACTTCCACAAAAACCGTAGCAGGGTCAATGGCAATTGTTTTCAATGAAGTACAACTATTACACTCAGTAGTGTCAATATTGCGCCAAGTAATGGATTGAATATTCCTGTTGGAAGAAAATTCAATTTTAATTTCATCCCCCAAATTTGCTAAAATATCGTCTCCTAAATCAAATATCCATTCTTCGGGAACATCTAGGTAAACGATAGTATCTAAACTACAACCGACTGAATCAGTTATAAAGACTTCATATTCCTTTTTACCATTAGGGCTTTCACTGTGTCGTTTTTGTTCAAAAAAAGTATGTTGATAAGGTGGAGTGCCACCAAAAACATTATTTATTTGAATGTTGTCTGTGCAGTTTTGCTGTGTTAAGTCTAACTCAATCGCTTTTAAAGGATTATTATATAGCGAAATGGTGTCCAAAGCTATACAGCCATTTGCATCAATAGCTTTTACATTAAATGTGGTATCTCGAATAGGCAGAATTATATTTTTGATATTACCTGCATTTTGGGCTTGCCATTGGAAACGACAATCCCTGCATCCTTCAAATTGAGCGGCTAAGGTTAATTCTTTTTGGTTACAAGCCAAAACGAGAGAATCTGGCATTTGAGGAACAATATTACAGCCTGTTTTAACTACCCAAATATCATTTACACCTCTGGATGGTTCTGTTTTGTCAATACCAGTATTTGATTCGGAATGGCCAGCCATGAAGATACTTCCATCTGCACCAATAACAGTTTCTGTCAAAGCATCGCGCAAGAAAGATCCGTAAGTTTCATCCCAAATGACTTCGCCATCAGGTGTAAGATAAAGCAACCAATAATCAATAACTCCTTTTGCAGGTGCTTTTTTTACAGCGCTAGTATCAGAGCTAGAAATACCACCAACCACCAAATTGCCCCTTTCATTTATTTTGATGTCGTAGGCGGTATCAGGGTTTTTACCACCATAGTTTTTTTCCCAAAGTAAATTGCCATCGTCATCAATTGCCACTATCCAATAGTCAATACTTCCATAAGAATCTTTGGATTTCTCAAATGTAGCGTCAGAGCCTGAGAAGCCTGCTAAATAAATCACCCCAGTTTCTGCTCGTACCATATCGAAAATGGCTTCATCCCAATTTGCACCAATGGTCTTTTCCCAAATCAAATTGCCTTTCGCATCCACGCGCACTACCCAATAGTCATTTAGACCTCTCAGGAAGTCATTTTTATCACCACTCACTCCAGATCGAGATTCGCCTCCTAGTAAGAAACCACCATCGGGCATTTCAATTGCTGCCTGCATCAATTCGCGCTGTTCCCCTCCAATAGTTTTGTCCCAAAGTACATTACCTCTGCTATCGGTGCGAACAATCCAGTAATCCCAGCCGCCTCGACAAGGTTCTGTTTTTTCACCACTCACATTAGAATCAGATACACCAGCTAGTAAAAATCCACCATCTTGCGTTTCAATAATGTCTCCTCTAATGGCATCATGCCCATCGCCGCCGATAGTTTTGTCCCATTCTAAAATCCCATTTTTATTGACCTTAATCATCCAAAAATCCCAGTTACCGCGAGAGGGTTCTGTTTTGTTGCCGCTCACGTCCGAGAGGGATTCTCCACCAATAATAAATCCACCATCTCTAGTTTGCTTGCTTACCCAAATTCTATCTGCTTTATTACCGCCATATCGTTGCTGCCATTCTATTGCGCCTTTTATATTGAGTTTAATAAGCCAGTAATCCCAATCGCCAAGTCGCTCATAAGCTACATCGCCATCAGCAGGAGATTGTGTGATGCCAGCTACCAGTACCCCTCCGTCAGGTGTAGGCACAAGACTATGAAGTTCTTCCCAGCTACTTCCTCCTAATGTTTTATCCCAATCAATAGAAGGTGTCTGCGCAAGAACTAGTACGCTACTTACGATAAGTAAGCTTATCATAAAGAATAGCTTACATGTAGTCTTATTCAGCATCTAACTAATTTTATTGTAACAACACATTGCGTTTTTTTGTAAATGTGTTACTATCTTTTTGTCAATAAAGTAATGCCAGTTTCCTATATACGAAAAAAAGTCCGGCTAGTTCACAGACTAACAGGACTTTAATGATTATTTATTTACAAATGAACAGTATTTATTCAATTTATTGAAGAAATAACGATATTTATTTCTTAATCGTTAGGATTTTAACATAATTTTTTGCCCAGCATCAATTATACAGTTAGTTAGTGCCGTGCTATTTACTATTCTTCCGAAGGGTTTTTGATAGCCGGCTCTTGCGTAGGTATTCGGTTTTGCTGTGGTGCATTTTCAATGATTTCTTTAAGCTCCGTGTTTTCTAGTAGCCATTTTACACCTAAGAAAATACCACCAGTAATGGCTAAGGCAATAATTAATCGAGCAAAAACAGTAAGTCTGCGTTTAACCGCCATGATAATTAAGTTTTGTCTTGCTTACAAATAAAAGCAAATTTAGTTTAGAAATCAAAAAAATTATCGTAATGATTAGTGTGGGTTTCTTTGTCCTTTATTTTTTCTTTCCTCGACTGATTCAAGTCTAATAATTCTGGTTCTTCTCCAAATAGAATCGAATCTTTATCTGCACCTAGCATAATGGATACAGCTTCTTTTTCCCACTTTTCAAGCATTTGAACGCCTTTTTCTTCAAATATGCCATTTTGAACATCAATGGAATCCATAAAATTGGCAGAAACTTGCATGAAACGCTCCATTTCTCCCACTCTATTACTAATATCTTCTGTCATTGCTTCCATTGCTTCGTCGAATAATACCCTTTTATCGGGGTCGCCCGCAATGATACTTAATGCTGATTTCATAGCGGAGTTGCTGGCATGGATAGCAATGCGTTCTTGTTCTTTTAACATAACTTGGTCTTTCACATCCTCAACGAGTATTTCGGCATTAGTTGTCATTTTACTCAATACTCGATAAAGTGTTTGCATCTTTTGATACAATTCCTCAAGGCGCATATTTGATTCCTGCAATCGTCCTGCTTTTCTTGTTTTGAGCACCATTTGCGCTGCTGCTTCCTCTTTTCTAGCTTCTTTAGCTTCTATTAAATTAGTTTGTATTTGTTTATTGTTGTTGTGAATTAGTTCTTGGAGTTTGTGCATTTGCCCACGCAATTTAGCACTTTGCTTTTTCATGTTTTGCAATTTTTCCTGCAAATCGTTGATGTAATTTTTTACAATAGCAATAGGATCAACTTCTATAAACAAACTGGTAATCCGGCGCATGGCAGACTTGTAAAAATATACCATCAATGCACGAGTTTTTGGGTCTAAAACAGAAAAAAGTAGAAGTAGTGCAGTTAATCCTGAAGCAATGGCAATTGGCAATACATTCAAAAGTGGAATGATATTGATAATTCCAATGCTAATAAGTGCAGTTAGCACCACTAAAAAAATGATACCTGTTTTGCCTTCGGGTTTCTTCCAAAATGTTTTTATTTTCTTTGTTTCTGGCATAAGTTTTAGTGTTTTATCTCATTTTTTTAATTAAGGTACTGCTTTATTTTATGCATGTCCGATTCAATTTGAGCAATTAGAGCATAATGGGCTGCAGAAAAGTCATTTTTTGTATTTACAATCTTGTTAGTTGCTTCTTCCAGTTCAGTTTTAAGTTGTGCTACCCGTGCTTGGTACGCTTCTACTTCTGTGGTTAGTTCCTTTATTTGCTGCACCTTTTGATAAATCGTTTGCTCAAATGCTTCTGCTTGCTTAACTTTAGTGTCAATCTGCCGCTCTTTTTGCTGCGATAAAGCTCGCTCAAATTTTTGTTCTTCTTGCTGTAATACACTCAAATAGTGTTGTGCCGTTTGCAATAATTTTTCTTTGGAAATCCCCATTGTTTGTGCTACCGCAAAAGCAGACTTGAAGCGCATAGCTTCATCTTGTGATAAGTCTCCTAGCGACTGTAAAGAACGTTTAAATTCCAGATAATCGAATCCCTCTAAATTGTTGCGGTCAATTGCTCCTAATAGCGCATCCACAAATGGGGACGATTCATCTACTATTGGCGGAATCTTCTTTTCAGGAACGCCATCTTTTATCCTTTCTCTTTGGGGATTAGATACGGATTTTGAACTTTTATCTTCTTCTTCAATAATAAATAGCGATTTTATTTTTTTCAGCATAAGTGTTTTTTATCCATTGATTACACAATAGTAAAAATTGAACACTATCAAAAGTTTTGATTAATCGCTGAATACACTAAAATTTTATATGAATGGTCAAAAAAATGGTGTTTGAGGGAAAAGATATAAATGCCTCAATTATTAGAATGGTTGTTTGCTGATGAGTTAGAAGCTAATCTCCATACCTGTTTACAGTGATATTGAAATTTTAACTAAAGTTAATGCTGCGTTTATTCAAATTAGTTGTATCATTGCAGTATAAAGACAAAACAAAAAAAGCTAGAAGGAAAATGCTTCTAGCCATCATACCATAATCGGTTTTTTATATAAAGACACTAGCAATCGTCAGTTTAGAAAAAAAAGTACCTTGTTCAAGGCGAGAACAAGGTACGGATTCAACAAGTTATAATCTCATGAAAAAGAACGAATTTTACCTAAAATTTTAGGTTTTTTGGGCGGCTTGCAACAGTTTTATAAAAAGGCGAATTTTTATCAATTTCTCAAACTCCAAGTTAGTGCAGTATTTCCACTTCTGTAATTTGTTCGTGGGATTACCTCTGTTTCCATAGCTGCTACTCGGAGTATATATCTCGTTAAGATACGTTATAAAGGTGGTAATTAGATTTCTTGTATTAGTTAAAAATGTAAACTAACAATAATTGTAATCAACTTCCTTTTGACATATCATCAAGAAATTCCTTTTTTTGTCAAATCATTTCCCACTTTCTTGCTCTCCTAATCATTATCTCTTTTGATGATACAAATATGCGGTAGGTAATTAGAAGAAAAAAAGACAAAAAATCTACTTTGTTGATAGGAAAATCTACTTTTAAAAGCCTGGATTATATTAAAATAAGCGTTTTTAGATTTTGAATCGGTCATTTTTGTTGAATAGATTATTTTTTAGAAAAATTTTACTAACATTTTTTTTATTTTAAAAGATAGACCACCTTTTATAAAAAAAGTAAAATTATGTCAACTTTAGTTGATTTTCTTTGTGATTAATTGATGCTTTTTTGTAGCAAATTGCTATCTTAATCGTTATGATATAATAGTGTACTTAAATGTAAAGCATTAGATTGACTTTCCCTAAAAATCATTTAAGCTACGCGAAACAAGTATGAAACAACAATTACTAACTCAACAATAAACGAACATTAACTATTGACGCTTTCCAAATGTTAGTTATAGTTAATCACTTTATTGATTAAAACACAAAATACTATGGCGGAGGTAATGAGCGGTGGTGGCGTTTTTGCCACATCAGCAGAAGAAAAAGATAACTACTACCAAGTCCTTGTAAAAGAGCGTTTCAATAGTTTGCTGTTACTCATGGACAACAAAATGGATGATGTTGATAAGCGCAACGTGCAACTAGCGTTTGAGATTGCTTTGGAAGCGCATAAGCAACAGAAGCGCAAAACAGGAGAACCTTACATCTTACATCCTATTGAAGTAGCAAGAATTTGTGTAGAAGAAATTGGCTTAGGTGCTACATCGGTCATTTGTGCACTTTTGCACGACGTTGTAGAAGATAGCAGTGTAACGTTGCAGGAAATTAGCGAAAAATTTGGAGAAAAAGGTGAACGCATCGCTACCATAGTAGATGGGTTGACCAAGTTGGATATAGAAGATGCTAACGTCAACAAGCAGACAGAGAACTTTCGTAAGGTACTCGGAACACTCATCAATGACGTTAGGGTTGTACTAATAAAAATGGCAGACCGTCTGCACAATATGCGTACATTGGAAGCCATGTCCCCGATTCAGCAGGTGAAAATAGCTTCGGAAACAAGTTTTATTTATGCGCCTTTGGCAGGTCGTTTAGGGCTATATAAGATTAAAACCGAATTTGATGACTTGTGCATGAAAATTGTGGATGCCGAAAATTATCAATATGTAGCTAAAAAAATCAACGAAACAAAGAAAGCTCGCCAAGAATATATTGAACGATTTATCAAACCTTTAAAGGAGCAACTTTCAAAAGAAACAAATTTTAAGTTCAGAATAACAGGACGACCAAAATCAATTAGTTCTATTTACAATAAGATAAAAAAGAAGAAAGTCGCTTTTGAACAAATATATGACCTTTTTGCCATTAGGGTGATTCTTGATTTGGGCGATCAGGTAACAGAGGCTTATGAAAGAATGTGTTGTTGGCAAGTTTATGCTATTGTTTCTAACATTTATACTGCTTTGCCAGAAAGAACGAAGGATTTCATCAACTTGCCCAAAAGTAATGGTTATCAATCGTTGCACACCACAGTAGTAGGACCTGATGGACGTTTTGTAGAGGTACAGATTAGAACAGAGCAAATGAATGAAATTGCAGAGCGAGGGTTTGCTGCACATTGGAAGTATAAAGGAACTTCTTCTCAATCAGATGTTTATGACGTTTGGTTGGAAAGCATAAGAGATATTTTAGAAGACAATAATACTAATTCATTAGAGTTGTTGTATGATTTTAAAAATAGTTTATTTCAAGATGAGGTTCATGTGTTCACGCCAAAGGGAGAAATGAAACGCCTTCCCAAAGGTGCAACAGCGCTTGATTTTGCTTATTCTATTCACTCTGATATAGGTAATCAGTGTGGGTTAGTGAGAATTAATAACCGAGTTGTGCCAATTTCAACGGAACTAAAGAACAGCGATCAAATTGAAATTATCACAAAACCAAACCAGAAGCCAAGTCGAGACTGGCTTCAAATGGTGACTACCACTCTGGCAAAAAATAAAATAAGAAGTGCGCTCAAAGAGGAACAATATAAACTGGCGCAACTGGGGAAAGAAATGTTGGAGCGGAAATTGAGCCATCTGAAAGTAAATTTTGAAGAAAGCATTGAGTTGCTTGTTAAGCATTTTAATTACAAATCTGCCCAAGATTTGTATGCTGACTTATTCAACCAAGATATAACTATTGCTGAGATATTCAGAGAATTTAAAGTAGAACAGGGTAAGATTGTCTTTAAAGTAGCACAAGAAGAAGGTACTAAAGTTGTGCCACTAGCAACAAGACAAACTTCCTCAAAATTAGGTCTTTACATCAATAAAGAACCAGCTGAACAGTACAAGTATCAACTCGCTTCTTGCTGTAATCCTGTGCAAGGCGATCAAGTTTTTGCATACATTACAGTTAATTCTGGGTTAAAAGTTCATCGAGTAAGTTGCCAGAATGCAGAATATCTGATGGCAAATTATGCTCATCGTATAATGCCTGCTGAATGGTTGACCACGAGCGATTCTTCGTTTATTGCTAATTTAAGAATCACAGGTATTGACACAGGAACAGGGGTGATTGAGCGTATGATTAACGAAATATCTAATAATTTAGGGTTGAATATTCGCTCTTTTACTATCTCTGCACCCAACGGTTACTTTAAAGCGGAACTAAGCCTAATGGTTCAGAACATTAAGCAATTAAGCAGGGCTATCAACAGTATCAAAAACCTTGAAAACGTTAATGGTGTTTACAGGGATTAGAAGCATTGATTGAATTGAAATTAAATACTATGCAGCAGCCAATTAGCGAATCAGTAATACAGGAAGTTAAAAATATTTTTTCAGCGTATTTAGAAACAAACCAATTTCGCAAAACACCAGAGCGCTATGCTATTTTAGAAGAAATCTATCGAAGAAGCGATCACTTTGATGCCGAAGCACTTTACATACATATGAAAAATCAAAGTTATCGAGTGAGCCGAGCCACCGTTTACAATACATTGGAACTTTTAGTGAATTGTGATTTGGTTAAGAAGCATCAATTTGGTAAAAACTTGGCGCAATATGAGAAATCATACGGTTACAAACAGCATGACCATTTAATTTGTGTGGATTGCGGTAAAGTGCTTGAGTTTTGCGACCCAAGAATCCAGCAAATAAAAGATATGATGGGGGAATTGTTGCACTTCAGAGTAACGCATCATGCGCTTAATTTGTATGGCAAATGTGATGGGGCTTGCCCTAGAATGATGGCTAAGAACGTAAATAAATAATTCATAATGAACGCAAATTCAGCAGCATGGGAAAATCATCCTATTGTACTTTTCGATGGTGTATGCAATTTATGTAATGGCTTTGTGCAATTTATCATAGAACGAGATAAGCAAGCAAAATTTAGGTTTGCATCTCTACAATCTGAAAGTGCGCAGCAATTATTAAAACACCAGACCAATTACCTTAAATCTCTAGAAACAGTCGTGTTGATTGATAAAGGCGTTGTTTACACACACTCAGATGTGCCTCTGCAAATGGCTCAATTATTAGGTGGTTGGTGGAATTTTTTGTTAATAGGCAAGGTTATACCAAAGAAAATGCGCGACCAAATTTATAAATTTATTGCTAAAAATCGCTATCATTGGTTTGGAAAGCAGTCGGCTTGTTGGATTCCTACTCCAGAACTCAAAGCTCGTTTTCTGTAATAAAATAAAACGCATTCAATATTTTCAGATTTTTTTGAACGAAAAACGTTTTTTGCCATTAACCTTATCATAAAAATTGCTGTTTTGATAATAGTTTGACTAATAATTTAACCGTACAACATAGAATTGAACTATATTTGCGCTTATGAAGCAAGAAAATATTCGCAACTTTTGTGTCATTGCACACATTGACCACGGAAAAAGTACACTTTCTGACCGCTTGTTGGAATTTACGAAGACTATCTCCGAGCGAGATATGCAAGATCAAGCTCTGGATGACATGGACTTAGAGCGCGAACGAGGCATTACCATAAAAAGTCATGCCATACAAATGAATTATTTACATACCAATGGGGAAACATATATTTTCAATATGATTGACACTCCTGGTCATGTTGATTTTTCCTATGAAGTTTCTCGCTCCATAGCTGCGTGTGAAGGTGCTTTACTGTTGGTAGATGCTTCACAAGGGATTCAAGCCCAAACGATTTCCAACCTTTACTTAGCTATCGAAAATGATTTGGATATCATTCCAATCCTCAATAAAGTGGATATGGAAAGTGCTATGATAGAAGAAGTGTCTGACCAAATTATTGATTTAATTGGTTGTGATAGGTCTGAAATTATTTTAGCAAGTGGTAAAACTGGAATAGGTGTACCAGAAATATTAGCAGCAGTAGTAGATCGTATTCCTGCACCAAAAGGAGATAAAGATGCGCCGCTGCAAGCAATGATTTTCGATTCTGTATTCAACTCTTTTAGAGGTGTAATTGCCTATTTTAAAATCATTAACGGAACAATTAAGAAAAACGATAAAGTAAAATTCATTAATACAGAAGCCGTTTATGAAGCCAATGAAATCGGTGTATTAAAAATGACTTTACTACCACAGCAGGAACTATCTGCCGGTAATGTCGGATATATCATTACGGGTATAAAAGAATCGAAAGAAGTAAAAGTAGGGGATACCATCACCTTGCTAAACAACCCTGCTGAGCCTGCTAAAGGGTTTGAAGATGTAAAGCCAATGGTTTTTGCTGGTATTTTTCCTATTGAAAACGATGATTTCGAGAAATTACGCGACAGCTTAGAAAAGTTGCAGTTGAATGATGCTTCTTTAGTATTTGAGCCAGAAACATCTATTGCACTAGGTTTTGGATTTAGATGTGGCTTCTTGGGGATGTTACATCTAGAGATTGTTCAAGAGCGGCTTTCGAGAGAATTTGATATGGATGTTATCACAACTGTACCAAACGTATCTTACTTTGCTTACACTACAAAAGGTGTAAAGTTGCTGATAAATACCCCTTCTGATTTACCTGAACCAACTCAAATATCAAGTGTAGAAGAGCCTTTCATTAGGGCACAAATCATCACAAAATCAGAATATGTTGGTCCAATTATGACTTTGTGCATGGACAAACGCGGTATTATGACGCATCAGTCTTACTTGACACAAGACCGCGTAGAGCTAACATTTGAGTTACCGCTGGCGGAGATTGTATTTGATTTTTACGACCGTCTTAAATCTATTTCCAGAGGGTATGCTTCTTTTGATTATGCGCCGCTCGATTACAGAGCATCCGATTTAGTGCGACTTGATATTAAATTGAATGGTGAACCTGTGGATGCCCTATCTGCGCTGGTACATAGAAGCAAAGCAGAATCTTTCGGCAGAAAAATATGCATTCGCCTAAAAGAATTGCTGCCACGTCAACAGTTTCTAATCGCTATTCAGGCAGCGATTGGTGCAAAGATTATTGCTAGAGAAACAATATCCGCCTTGCGAAAAGATGTTACAGCAAAATGTTATGGTGGGGACATTACGCGCAAGCGAAAACTATTAGAGAAACAAAAAGAAGGAAAGAAGAAGATGCGCCAAATTGGTTCAGTAGAAGTTCCACAGAAAGCATTCTTAGATGTACTCAAATTGAATTAACCTTTGTTTTAAGTTGGCAGGCTTTTGAGCAATTCAAAAGCCTGCTAACGTATGTTTATTATCCTCTCTTTTTCAGCTACATACATTCTTCGAGTTAAAACAAGGTCAAAAAAATTACTGTTTCTCAATCAATTACGATATAAATTCCAAAAAAAAATAATCAAAAATTTGTTTTTAAAAGGAAGAACATTACTTTTGCAACCGCTTTTGGAGCGACACGATATTCATTCAATAGAATTGATAGAAAGAAAAAGTAATGGGATTAAATACGTTAAGTTACAAAACTGTTTCTGCAAAAAAAGAAACAGTAGAACATAAGTGGTATGTTGTTGATGCCAGTGGGCAGATAGCAGGACGCTTATTTTCAAGAGTGGCATCTGTTTTAAGAGGCAAACACCGCCCTGATTATACTCCTCATGTTGATTGTGGGGACTATGTAATAGTCATTAATGCAGATAAAATACGCTTCACAGGTAGTAAACTAGATAAGAAAGAATACGTCACTTTCTCTGGGTATCCTGGTGGTCAAAAAAGAATAGTAGCTAAGGATTTATTAAGCAAAAAGCCGAGAAGACTTACTGAAATAGGTGTAAGAGGTATGCTTCCAAAGAACCGTCTAGGGCGGATGATGATTAAAAAGCTTTTTGTTTACGAAGGGGCAGAGCATCCACATGAAGCACAAAAGCCAGAGGAATTTAATTTTTATTCTAACAAGTAATCAAGTAACAGCATCTCTTATATGGAAATGATTAATGCAGTTGGACGGAGAAAAGCATCTGTTGCGAGAGTATATCTAATGAAAGGTCAAGGAAAAATAACCATCAACGATAAAGACCTTAAAGACTACTTTCCAAGTCATGTTATGTTAAACGTGACAGATCCTTTTGTAACAGCAGATATTGACGGTAACATTTATGATTTAAAAGTAAATGTGAAAGGTGGAGGATTTAAAGGACAAGCAGAAGCCATTCGTATGGGCATATCCAGATGCTTGGTGAAGTTAAGTGAAGACTTCAGAAAACCTTTAAAAGTGAAAAAATATTTGACTAGAGATTCTAGAGAGGTGGAACGTAAGAAATACGGTAAGCCAAAAGCGAGAAGAAGTTTTCAATTCTCCAAGCGTTAATTCATTATTTATTGCTGAATACTACACGCTAAGTATTGTGTTGTAGTTATAGGCGAAAAAAAAAGACAATGAACAAACCTACCTATAAAGAATTATTAGATGCCGGAGTGCACTTCGGACACTTAAAGAAAAAGTGGAATCCTTCAATGTCGCCCTATATTTTCACAGAGCGCAAAGGAATACACATTATTGACCTAAATAAGACGTTAGAGTCAATGGACAGAGCTGCAAATGCGATGCGTCAAATTGCAAAGTCTGGCAGAAAAATTATGTTTGTAGCTACAAAAAAGCAGGCACGCGATATTGTGGCGCAAGCTGCGTTGAGTGTTGAAATGCCTTATGTGACCGATCGTTGGCTTGGTGGTATGATGACTAACTTTGCTACCATTCGTCGTTCTATTAAAAAAATGAACAGTATTGAGAAAATCCTTTCTGATGAAACGGCAACGAATATCACGAAGAAAGAACGCTTGATGTTGGGCAGAGAAAAAGAAAAACTAGAGCGTGTGCTGGGCGGAATTGCTAACTTGAATAGAATTCCCTCTGCTATTTTTATAGTAGATATTCACCATGAACACATTGCTGTGAAGGAATCACATAAGTTAGGTATTCGTACATTTGGAATTGTTGATACCAATTCTAATCCAAACGAAGTTGATTTTCCTATTCCTGCTAATGACGACGCTTCAAAATCAGTAGAAATTATTGTAAACTATATGGTAGAAGCAATAAAGCAAGGTCAGGAAGAACGACGCAAAGCAAAATCAGAGCAAGAGGCAGCAGTGGTAAGAGAAGAATAGTCAGACGCTACAGAATTGTAGGAAAGCAGTAACTACTTCTTTCCTAAATAAAAAATTTTACTATTAACTACCATTCTATATTAATTATTTTTAAACATTTAATCACTTAACAATGAGTAATATCTCAGCATCTGACGTAAAAAAGCTCCGTGAAATAACAGGAGCTGGTATGATGGATTGTAAAGCAGCATTGGCGGAGGCAGAAGGTGATTTTGATAAAGCGATTGAAGTGCTTCGCAAAAAAGGACAAAAACTTTCTGCAAAGCGTGTGGACAGAGAGGCAAATGAGGGGGTTGTGATTGCAAAGGTATCGGAAGACCGCAAAAGAGGGGTAATTGTGAAATTAAGTTGCGAAACAGATTTCGTTGCCAGAAACGAGGATTTCATTAAGTTAGCAGAATCGTTTGCTAGTATAGCACTGGAATCTTATCCAGCAACTAAAGAAGCATTATTAGCACTACCATATGACAACATCACAATAGGTGAAAAAATAATTGAGCAGATTGGGGTTATCGGTGAAAAATTGGAAATTGCAGCTTACGAACAGTTAGAGGCACCTATGGTCGCTCCGTATATTCATATGGGATACAGAGCAGGAGTATTAGTGGGTTTATCCGTAAGTTCTGATGCTGCTTATACAGCAGGTAGGGATGTAGCTATGCAAGTAGCGGCAATGCGTCCAGTAGCTTTAGATAAAGGAGATGTAGATGCTACGATTATCGAAAAAGAGATTGAAATTGGTAAAGAGATAGCTAAACAAGAAGGTAAGCCTGAGGCAATGCTAGAGAAAATCGCTAAAGGTAAGTTAGAAAAATTCTTTAAGGAAAATACACTGTTGAATCAACAATTTGTGAAGGATAGTAAATTATCTATCGCAGATTACTTAAAGACAGTAGATAAGAAACTTACAGCGACTGCATTTAAACACGTTGAGTTAGGAAGCTAGTTCAAAAAAAGGGAATCATTACTCAATGATTCCCTTTTTTTTTCTCACAAGAGAAGCCACTTGAAGTTGAACAATCATTCAAAGCACTCCAATATAATTCTTTAGCAAAGATGATGAATCAAAATTCTAAAATGGTTAAATACAAGCGAATCTTATTAAAATTGAGTGGTGAATCGTTGATGGGAGATCAAGAATCTGGTATTTCAGTAGATATGTTACGCCACTATTCTGAACAGGTCAAGGAAATTGTTGACTTAGGAGTAGAGGTAGCTATTGTTATTGGTGGTGGAAATATATTTAGGGGGTTAGAATCTGCGGCAATGGAAATAGATCGGGTGCAAGGTGATTACATGGGTATGATAGCGACAGTTATCAATGCAATGGCTTTGCAGAGTGCACTGGAAAAAATAGGTGTTTTTACTCGGCTGTCGAGTGCAATCGAAATGCGCCAGATTGCTGAACCTTACATTCGTCGTCGTGTTATTCGTCATCTTGAAAAGGGGCGAGTAGTTATTTTTGGTGCAGGCATTGGAAGCCCTTATTTTACAACAGATTCGGCTGCTGCTTTGCGCGCTAATGAAATTGGTGCAAATTTGTTGCTCAAAGGAACAAGAGTAGATGGTATTTACACCGCTGACCCAGAAAAAGATCCTAAGGCAACAAAGTATGAAACCATATCTTTTACTGATGTTATTCAGAAAGGACTAAAAGTTATGGATATGACGGCATTTACGCTTTGCCAAGAAAATAATCTACCTATTATTGTTTTTGATGTTAACAATAAAGAAAACCTAAAGCGCATTGTGTTAGGCGAAAAGGTAGGAACATTAGTGCATTAGTGATTTAGGCATCTACTACAACACCAATAACGGCTACACTTACAGTAGTATTGGGCAATTGAAGTAACTGTAAAGCACAAGATTCAATAGTTGCTCCAGTAGTTAATACATCGTCAACTAGTAGTATGTGTTTTCCCTCTAGCAGTAAATTATCGCTCACTTGGAATACGTCTGAGACATTTTTGAAACGCTCTTCTCTTGTCTTTTTAGTCTGAGATTTTGAATGAATAGTTCTGATCAATCCATTGGATAAGTAAGGAATTTCCATAGATTCAGATAAACCCTCCGCAATTAGAGCAGCCTGATTATAACCTCTGATTTTCAATTTCTTAGGATGTAGTGGAACGGGAACGATAAAGTCAATATTACGAAAGTAGGTAACTTCTTTTAATTTTCTACCCAGCCGTTTACCAAGTAATATACCGACTTCTTTTTGCCCTTTATATTTAAGTTCATGAATTAGTTTCTGAGTACGTCCTTCTTTTGTAAATGGATAGAGGGCTGCACCGTATTTTATTGGAACGCGTCCCCAGAATTTTCCTGTAACTAGGTTTTCTTGTTCGGTATAAGAGGCTAGTTCCATTTTTTGTAGAGCATATTCACAAGCAATGCAGTTGATTTGCCCTGATTGAACTGCCTCATTTTTGCAGGCTAGACAAAGTTGAGGATAGAAGAGCGACAGAAAATCCTTCAACAAACCTTTCATTAACACAACCATTTTTTTGAGCTATTTTGTTTGAATAGCATAAAATTGAAGGCTACTGGTATAGCAATTTTCAATTTTATGCCGTCAAAGAGATCATATTTCTTCTCTTTCTTCTGCAACAGAAATTTTAGTTTTGTTACCTAGTATTTTTTCTTTAATCTTTAGTTCTATTTCTATTGCTACCTCTGGGTTGTCTTGCAAAAATTGTTTTGCTGCTTCTCGCCCTTGAGCGATTTTTGCGCCACCATAACTGTACCAAGCACCACTTTTGCCAATGATATTGTGTTCTACTCCAATATCAACGATTTCGCCAACTTTGGAAATACCTTCACCGTACATAATATCAAACTCTGCGACACGGAAAGGCGGTGCCAGCTTATTCTTTACTACTTTTACTTTTACATTATTACCAACAATATTTCCTTCTTTATCTTTTATAGCAGCTCCATTTCTACGAATATCTAGGCGTTGAGAAGCATAGAATTTAAGGGCATTTCCTCCAGTTGTTGTTTCTGGATTACCAAACATTACTCCTATCTTTTCTCTTAACTGATTAATGAAAATGCAGCAGCAGCCTGTTCGACCAATAGTAGCTGTTAGTTTTCGCATGGCTTGCGACATCAAGCGTGCTTGTAAGCCCATTTTGGAATCTCCCATTTCTCCCTCTAATTCACTTCTAGGTACAAGGGCTGCAACAGAATCTACTACTAATATGTCTATTGCTCCAGAACGGATTAAGTTTTCTGCAATTTCTAGGGCTTGTTCTCCATTATCGGGTTGCGAAATAAGCAGTTCTTCTACATTTACCCCTAACGCTTGTGCATAGAAACGGTCAAAAGCATGTTCTGCGTCAATGAAAGCAGCTATTCCTCCTTTTTTCTGACATTCTGCAATAGCATGAATAGCTAAGGTTGTTTTTCCAGACGATTCGGGTCCATAAATTTCAACAACTCTACCTTTGGCGTATCCATTGATGCCTAATGCTATATCTAACCCTAAGGAACCTGATGGGATATATTCTACCTCCGCCACTTGTTTGTCCCCCAACTTCATAATCGTCCCTTTTCCGTAGGTTTTTTCCAGACGATCTAGGGTTAGCTCTAATGCTTTTAAACGTGCTTCTCTTTCTTTGTTATCACTCATGAATTGTAGTTAATGTTTCATATAAAATGAAGTTCACAAATTTAAAACAAATATTTTTAAAAAACAATACTTAAAACAAGAAAATTTTAACAATCTTAGTAGATTTTTAGCCTAAATTTTTTTTGTTTAATAACTTTTGGAGTTCCTCTATCGAAAACCCAGTAACAGTAGCAACTTCTTCTATTGTTCGATTTTATTCAAGTAACATTTTCGCTAGCTTAATCGTTTTTTTAGATCGTCCTCTTGCAATGGTTTTTGAAGATATTCCGCTATGTTCTTTGAATGCTTCTGGCACTTCCTCTAGGTTGAGTGTAAATTGTTCTTCCTACACCCATGCTTGATTAGAGAGTGTCATAAATTGTTCTATTCTTGTTTGTCGCTTTTTAGGTAGTCTCCTCACTTGCAGAATATAACAAGTATGGGTAAGTAATGCTGTAAAATCACTTTCTATTTGTAATTCTTCTTTTGATGATAAATCTACAATGTTTCTATCCACCTTGGTTGCCATTACGGGAATATCTGCTATATTATATCCGAGAATGTAAATGGATATGATTGGAAGTGGTGGTACTTGCGTTTCATCAGGTTTTGCTTTTCTTTGCGTGTAAGACAAACCTAAATAATTGCGAAAGCGGAGTATATTAGTAGGTAGTTTTGATTTTTGGAGTTCGATTAATACAGTTTCTTTTTCTCCGAATTCGTCTTGAATAACGGCTTTAAAATCAAAGCGATATAAGGTAAAACGTCGTTCTTCGTCTTCTATTACCAATTCTTGTAATACTTCTTTATCCAATATGACATTCAGCACTTTACGCGCCAAACAGTCGTTAGACATCAGGTACTTAAATGCTTGGTCGTATAGTGGATTCGCTATCCTCATTACATAAAATTAGTATGAATCATTATTTTTTTAATTGCATAATATAATTATTGGTTCAGTTTCAATTCGGTTACTCTCGTTACCATCTTGGTCAACAATATAAATAGTGTAGGTCAAAGTATCTGTCGGAAATTCTTTTGAAGGTGTGCAGGGGTCTTGACCATTTTTATCATTGAAGATGCAACACATTCCGCCATTTAGATTAAATATTTGGAAGGAGACTTCGCCAGAAATACCATTACCAATACCCAAATTGGGTATGAAAGGAACGCTTACGGTCTGGGTGAAACCATCTCTACTGTCTGTAAAGAAAATATTATTCGTAAATTTACCCTCATTAGGTGCACCGATATTACCATCGCCGTCTGTGTAGGAGAAAGTAATGATAATAGAATCCTTTGTTGCACCGAAGCTGCCTTGTCTAATGGTTTTTTTGTTTAGGCCGACGTATTCAATAATTGGTTCTTTTGGGTATTCCGGTGGGGAAATACAAGATTGTAATAGGCAAAATAAAGTAAATATAAAAATGATATGTTTCATCGCTGTGAATTTCATTTGATGGATAAACCTTGATGCCTTTTCCTTGAAAAGGACATAAATATTACAGTTGTAACGGTATATTGTTCGCATTAGTGCATCAACATTATACAGAAACTAATGTTAATACCTCAGATAAAAATGAGTGCAACATAATGAACAAAAACACCCGTATTGTTTCTATTAGTGTATTTTCTATTCTAGCAATTATTAGTGCATTTGCTTTGATGCACCTTAAATTTTCGTTCGATTTTGAACAGTTTTTTCCTACTGGCGATGAAGATTTAGAGTTTTTTAAACAATTTCGAGATGATTTCGAAGCAGATGATAACTTTATGCTTATTGCCATTCGCAAAAAAGATGGTGTTTTTGAGCAAAATTTTTTAGAGCAATTCCATGATTTTTCTATCCAAACTAAGCAACTACCTTATGTAGAGGATAGTCAATCGTTGACAAAAATTTCCTATCCTGTTAAAACACCATTTGGAATAAGTTCTATTCCAGCTATTCATATTAAAGAACCTGAAAAGTATGAATCAGATAAAAAACGCTTGCTTCAAGACGAGCGATTTTTGTATAACCTAATTTCGGAAGATGCGACCACACTAGTTGTTGGCTTGAAAACGATAGAGGGTATGACACTTGGACAGTCACAAGAATTAATGGATAAACTTGGGACATTAATTGCCAAATATGATTTTGAAGCCCATCATTTTTTAGGTCGTCCTTACTTTCAAAAGGAATTAGTTGCTATGCAGAAGCGGGAAATTACGATTTCTGCAATCGTGTCAGGTATTTTGGTAACCTTAATCATGTTCCTTATTTTTAGAAAACCATGGGGGATTGCTACTGCCTTGTTTTCTATCGGTTTAGGGATGTTATTGTTCATGGGCTTTTTGGGCGTTACAGGTAGAGAACTGAATGCTATGGCTGCACTATATCCCGTATTGATGATTATTGTTGGTACTTCTGATGTCATTCACATTATGTCGAAATATGTGGATGAGTTAAAAAAAGGATTAAGCCGCAAGGAAGCTATTAAAATCACGATTAGAGAAATTGGTCTAGCCACCTTACTTACTTCTACTACAACAGCAATTGGTTTTATTTCCTTGATTTCCAGTCGTATTACGCCTATCCGCGATTTTGGTATTAATTCAGCCATTGGTGTAATGGTTGCCTACATCACTGTAGTATGCTTTACGACTGTTATCATCTCCTATTTCAATAAAGACCAAATTATGGAAAAGGGAAAGATGGATAAATTTTGGAGTAACTGGATGACTTGGTTCTATCGAGTAACTAAAGATTACTCTCGACAAATTATTTGGAGTACACTAGGCTTGTTAGCACTATGTTTTTTGGGCATTAGCCAAATTACAACAAATTACAACATCACGAGTAACTTGCCAAGAGGACAACAGATAACAGAGGACTTTCTATACTTCCAAAATAATTTAACCAGTTTTCGACCGATGGAAATTGCAGTCACTGCAAAAAGTGACCATAAAGTTAGCGATTTTGTAGTCCTTCAAGCTATTGATAAAGTGGAGCAACATTTAAAAGAATATCCTTCTATTCGGGCGGTGGCTTCCAGTACTGTTATCTATAAGTCTCTAAATCAAATGTTTAATAGTAACCGTATAGATGCCTATCAATTCCCCGAAGATGAAGCTACGTTTAATCGCTACCAACAAATGGCAGATAAGATACCAGTTGCCAGTACAGCAGTATTGCAAAGCAAAGATGGTACAAAAGCTAGAATTTCTTCTCGTATTAATGATATTGGTGCGGATAGCATCAAAGCAATTGGCAATAATATAGATCGCTGGATTGGTGAAAATATAGATGCAAACGTAGTTGAATTTCAACGCACTGGTACAGGGTTGATTATTGATAAAAACGCAGAGTACATCCGCAGAAGTTTACTTCTAGGGTTGGGAGGAGCTATATTAATTGTTAGTTTAATCATGGTTATCTTATTTCGCGATTTGAAAATGCTTGTAGTTTCTCTTGTTCCAAACATCATCCCTTTGTTAATGGCGGGAGCGTTTATTGGCTTTGCCGGTATAGAACTAGAAGCAGGTATTGCCATTGTCTTTGCCGTCATTTTTGGTATTGCTGTGGATGACACGATACATTTTTTAAGTAAATTCAAATTGGTACGCGACAAAGGAAAAACCGTAGATGAATCCTTGAAAATCACATTTTTAGAAACAGGTAAAGCAATTGGATTAACTACCATTGTCTTATTTTTTGGATTTTTGGTGATGCTCTTCTCCATCCATCCGCCTAGCGTTATAATTGGTGTGTTGATTAGTTTGACCCTCTTTAGTGCATTTTTTAGCGACTTATTCTTGATTCCAATTTTAATCAGATGGTTAATAAAAGACCAATCAGTTAAAATAGAAGCTTCTGAATTAGTTGACGTAATTTAGATTAAATGAATGCTCAAAGTTCTTAACTTTGAGCGTTCATTTAATCAAACCTTATCAACTATGATTGAGCAAATTCAAGATCAACAATTTAATCTCAAGCGAATTTATGTTAGGTCAAATTTACCTCAAGAACTTAACGCATTAAGAAAGCTATCTAATAATTTATGGTGGTCGTGGCAGAAAAGCGGTATAGATTTATTCAAGTTTATTGCAGGGGAGGAAAGATGGGCTTCTGAAGAAATCAAATACAATCCATTAGTGCTATTGGATGATATTAATGTAAAAAAAGCCAATGAACTTATTCATAATCCAGATTTTATGGAGGCATTAGAATCGTTGAGTCAACGATTTGATGCTTACATGACACAACCCCCATCTACGCAAACGCCAAAAGTTGCCTACTTCTGTATGGAATATGGCTTGCACATTTCCGTTCAGCTTTATTCTGGTGGCTTGGGTGTACTAGCGGGTGATTTCCTGAAAGAAGCCAGTGATATGAATGTTAATATGGTAGGCATGGGTTTGCTTTATCGCTATGGCTATTTCCAGCAAGGTATTTCTATTCACGGCGACCAAATTAACCACTATCCACCACAAACCTTTACTAAATTACCGATTAGTCCAGTTTGGGATAGCCATGGTGAATGGTTAAAAATAAGTGTTGACTTTCCCGGCAGAACTGTATTTGCTAAGGTTTGGAAATTGATGGTTGGTAGAATTGCATTGTACCTACTAGATACTGATATTGAGGACAATAGTTGGGAAGACCGTAGTTTAACGCACCAACTTTATGGTGGCGACAATGAACACCGCTTAAAGCAAGAAATTCTCTTAGGTATCGGTGGCTCTAAAGCCTTAACGCAAATGGGACTTGAGTTTGATGTTTATCATTGCAATGAGGGGCATGCTGCTTTTCAAGGGGTGGAGCGCCTGAAGAATTACATGAAATCTTCTAACTCCCAGTTAGGGCAAACTCAACTTTCTTTCAAAGAGGCTATTGAAGTAGTACGCGCTTCTTCTTTGTTCACTACGCATACACCTGTTCCGGCTGGTCACGATTACTTCCATGAAGATTTACTCCGTCGCTACATGTTGCATTACATCCAAGAAATGGGTATTGAATGGCAACAGTTCATGGAATTAGGTCGAATTAATCCTAATAACACACAGGAGTTATTTTCTATGAGCAACCTAGCCGTTCGTTTATCGCAAGAAGTAAATGGAGTGAGCAAACTGCACGGTACAGTCTCTCAAAAAATGTTTAGTAGTCTTTATAGTGGTTATCATTGGTCGGAAAATCATATTGGCTACGTTACTAATAGCGTACACTATCCAACTTGGATTGCCAACGAAATTCATCAGATTTTTAAGCAAGCGCATGGCGATAAGTTTATTGCTGATCAATCTAATTATGACTACTGGCGGCACATCCATCAAGTGCCAAATGAGCAAATTCAAGCTATTCGCAATACTTTGAAGAAAAAATTGCTTACTTATCTGAAAGCCACTATTCAAAAGGATTTAACCGATAGGGGAGAAAGCCCTAGAGCTATTTTTGAAATTCTTAACAATATCAATGAAGAAGCCTTCATTTTTGGTTTTGCTCGACGTTTTGCAACATACAAACGTGCACAACTGCTATTTAACAATCCTAAACGTTTAGCAGAAATCGTTAATGACAAGGAAAAACCAGTCATGTTTATTTTTGCGGGTAAGGCACACCCTGCTGATAAGGGTGGACAATCTTTGATTAGGGAGATTGTTCAATATTCCAAGAAACCAGAGTTTGTAGGTAAAGTCATTTTCTTGGAGAATTATAATATGGAAATGGCGAAATTGCTAGTGCAAGGTGTAGATGTATGGTTAAACACGCCAATGCGTCCTAAGGAGGCTTCAGGAACAAGCGGTATGAAAGCAGCTATGAATGGTGTGGTGAATTTGAGTGTGCTAGATGGCTGGTGGGCAGAGGGCTATCGCCCAGATGCAGGTTGGGCACTGCCACTAGAGCGCACCTATGAAGACCAGAATTTACAGAATGATTTAGACGCTGAAACCATATACAATTTGCTAGAAACAGAATTGATTCCCACTTTCTTTGACCGTAACGAGCAAGGAGTATCTGTGCGTTGGTTGAGTTATGTGAAAAATATTATGAGTGAAGTAGCACCTTATTTCACTATGAAACGCATGATGGATGACTATTTGAACCGTTTTTATAATAAATTGCAAGGTACTGGTAAACGCATGAAGGAAAACAATTTCACGGCAGCTAAAGACCTTGCCCTTTGGAAAGAGCAACTGCGTTTGCATTGGAACAAAATACAAGTTGTACAGATGGAAGTAATGGACACAGCTAATGAATCCATTGGCATTGGCGAAATGTTTAGTCCAACTATCGTGCTTGATTTAAACGGCGTTCCTGTACATAATGTGGGGGTTGAAATCGTGTTCTTCAAGCGTTTAAGTGAAAGAGAACTAGATTTGAAAGCGGTAGAAGAAATTAGATTAGCTAGTTTGCAAGGTAGCAAAGCCACTTTTTCTGCTCAATTACCTATCAATATGGCTGGTGTCTATGAATATGGCTTTCGATTGTTCCCTAAATATCGCGATTTAGCTAATCGCCAAGATTTTGAATTGGTGAAATGGTTGTAATCTTAAGCGTAGTCAATAATTTGGTTGGGTATTGCGCTCTTGCGCAGTACCCAATCAAATTTAGCACTTCACGAAATACGATATTAGTTTTTAAATAATTGCTCAAACTTTAAGAACTTAGTTTCTATGTAGAAAATATCCCATTCTCTAAATTCATAATTCCCTAAGTTTTTAGCTCTTGTAAAAAAGAAATATTTACCATCCCGTGAAAATCGTGGACAACTCTCCTCATCTTCTGAATTAACCTTAGCTCCGATAGACACTGCTTTACCCCAACCTGATTTGCCTCGTTTTGAAATGAAAATATCTTCGCCACCAACACCACCAGGAGCACCGTAGGAATTGAATACCAAATACTTACTATCAGGAGAAACGACTGCGGAATAAATCCAATACTTGGCATCATCAAAAATGCCACTTATTTCAACGGGACTAGAAAATTCGCCATTTTTATATTTTGTTTCATATAATTTTATCGCTTTTTCTCCACGAATCATTGAGGTATAATAGAAAGTTTCATTGTCCAGAGGAAAGAAAAAGTTGTTGTTTGAAGAAGGCCACTGCTCTTCTTCAATTTGAACATCATTTATAATGGTATAGCTTCCGCAACGCTCCCCGTTGAATAATCAATGAAATTTGATTTCTGAATGGTCTTACAGCTAAACATTGTTACAAGTGCAAATCCTATTATCGTCTTATTCATTTTTTGCTGCGATATTGATTGAACAGCAAAAATGCAGTTTATTTTTTTGTTGAACCAACACAAGATAATTTAATAGGGAATTACTAACCTATTAAGACTTTTCAGATTTATCTTTCTTGGAATCTGTTTTTTTGGAAAAAATATTTATTGTGGCATTTTCTTTTCCGCTTTTACCTTCTTTTTTATAAGAGGACAAAGGCTTAACTTTGACTTTAGACTTATCAGCGGTTGCTTTTTTATGATTCTTAGAGCTTGTTCAAAAATTTTCTTTAAGTGAAAATCAATAGTTTGTGGTTCTGACAATAGGAAGGCGAGGGAATTTAGCGGGCTAAATGACTAAGCCTTACTGAAGTCAGATTCATAAAATATTGATTTTCAGTAATTAAAAATTTAAACATGCTCTTACTTCCTTTATCCTTGCTCATAGCCAATCATTTTATCGTGAAATCATTTTCATTAGGTAAATGATGGCTCGTTTAAAAATGGAATATGTTATATAATTTCTGTAATAAGTTATATAATTCACGGATGATTCAATTATTCATTTCTATTCAAATCCACTTTTTATCACAGTCGCAATCATTTTAAAACGTCCATTGGCTTTTATGTGATTGGCTGTATGGGCAGGTATTACAATGGATTGACCCGTAACAAGCAAATTGGACTTACCGCTAATAACAATTTCGGCGCTACCCTCAATAATTTGTGCAAAAGTGTCAAAGGGTGTTGTTTGCTCTATTAATCCTTCCCCACTATCAAAAGACATTACACTTACGTTACCTGTTGATTTTTTTAGAATTGTTTTTATAACTACAGCATTAGGAATATATTCTATAATTTCAACGGTGATATATACTTTAGCTTTCTCTACTTCGACTGAATCCATAATTAAATAATTGGTTGAAATTTTCATGTGGTACTACTTACTCGTGAAGAGAAGCGATTGTATAACTCGCTTCTCCTTAGTTAGTTTTTATCGTTTCCTACTAAGCATCCTGCAAGTTTTCCTTAGCTGCTGTTACCTCTGTTCGAGCATCTTCTACTTTCTGATTAGGCGATTTACAACCTGTAAAAATTGTGCCTGCAAAGAACGTTGTTGCTATGGCTAAAATAAAAAATACTTTTTTCATTATAAATCAATTTAAAATATTAAATACCTTTATAAAAATTAAAAGAGTACCACTTCCAATTTTTTTTGGAAGCGATACTTTTATGAGTAGCCTACTAAAGCTCACCCATGATGTCGCGTAATTCTTTCTCTGTTTTACCAAGTTTTATTTGGAGTTTACCAAGCATCTCGTCTTTCTTACCTTCTTCAAACATCAAATCGTTATCGGTTAACTCTGCAAACATTTGCTTAAGTTTTCCTTTTTGTTCGTTCCAGTTCCCTTTTAATTCAGTCTTGTTTATCATCTTTTTTAGTTATTTAATTATAAAATAATTTTTACAATACAAAAGTGCTTATTTTATAATTCTCTTACCTTACACAACTCTTTGAATAAGTTATATCATTCCTACATATCATCTTTTTGATTATGAATTATAAGTGGTGAATTATAGATGGTAGGTTAGTTATTTCATGGTGAATGAGCTAAAAGAAAGGTATGTTGTACTGCTCATTTTAAAAAGTAGAATCATTAAATATCCTCTAGGTTCTTTCTTCTTTTTCGGTTTAACTGTTTATAAAAAGAAGGAGCAAGCCCTGTAATTTTCTTGAATTGGTTGGATAGGTGTGCGACGCTACTGTAATCTAACCGATATGAAATTTCTGTAAGCGTAAGCTCGTCATATAACAAGTATTCCTTTACTTTTTCAATCTTATGTAAAATAATAAATTGTTGTATAGTAATGCCTTTTACTTCGGAGAAGATACCAGATAGGTATGTATAATCGTAATCCAATTTTTCACTAATGTAATCAGAATAATTTACTCTTGGAAATTCATCAGCATAATGAATCATTTCTATAATTACATTCTTTATTTTTTCAATCAGAATACTTTTTTTATCATCCATTAATTCTAATCCAGATTTCAATAAATTTCTTCCGAGTTGTTCACGTTGTGCTTCTGTTATATCTTCCAGAACATCAACCATTCCTAAATCTAAGACGATATAGTTCAATCCAAGTTTTTTCAATTCCTCTTTTACCATCATTTTACAACGCAAACTGACCATGTATTTGATGTAGAGTCTCATTGTGTTACATTTTTTATAGTTTGTCTTTAGCTTATAGACTAATATTTTTTAAGTGTCCACTGTATTATTAGTTTTATGAAAATGCCTTTTATTAATATTTGCAAGGTATCCTTTTTTATAGAAAGTAAATAAAAGAGGAATCGCTGTATTGAGGTTAATGCTAATAATTTTTAGAGAAGAGACAAATAGGATATGATACTTAAAATAAAGATATAAGAATTAACAGACTTACATTAAAACTAGATTGAACTTTACTTTTTTGAACAGTTTTTTTCAATGTTAAACGAATGTCTAATTACACAAAACCTACCAAAAGGTAGGTTTTGTGTGAAAGAAATTTTAACACTAGAACTTATAACCTAAAGAGACCTGACCAACTGCATTTTTGCCGTCACCTAGTAATATTTGAGCATTGTCCTTAGTTACGTCTATGAAGCCTTGAATATATCGAACTCCAACCAATAATTTATTGAAGTTATAACTTAGCCCAGCCGTGAGACCTGCATCGAATTTTTTGAAAGCATCAACAATAATAGCATTATTACCGAACACCTTATAATCTGATGTAGATAATAAATAGGATGCAAAAGGACCTACCTGCAAATCAAACGCATCTAACTTAAAAGCCACTGGCAGCAATAAGTCCACATAACTCATATTCAGTGTTTTACGCTCGTTGAGCAGCTTGAAAGCAGCACCTTTGAGTGAATAACTCAATTCAGGTTGTACCGACATAAAATCAGTTATAACAGGTACATCTGCAAAAACACCCGCATGAAAACCGAATCGCTCACTTTTATCAGGCGACCTTTCAAAAGAGATATTACTTGCATTTAATCCACCTCGTACTCCAACACCAACTTGAGCTAGTGAGATAGTAGTAACTAGTGTCAAAACTCCATAAACCATTGCTATCCTGATAAGTACATATCTGTTTTTCATAAAATGAATTTAGCTTAATAGAAAAGCTAATGCCAAATGATTATTCGGCATTAGTTAAATAATATTTAAATATTTATTGGTATGTTTTCTCATCGAATATAAAAACCAAGAATAGTTAAAAGATGGTTGATTTAAGCAAGTCTATACTATTGCCCAACTTCTTTTCTCACTTCTGATTTCATTTTCTCACTTGCGTAAATAGCAATTTCTACTCTACGATTTTGCGCTCGATTTTCTTCCGTATCGTTAGGGAATGCTGGCTGCTCTTCGCCCTCTCCTTTAATTCTAAGACGATTACTAGCAACTCCTAATGATGCTAGATAATTAGATACTGCTGCCGCCCTATTTTCTGACAAGGTTTGATTAAAGGAATTAGAGCCAACATTGTCCGTATGACCCACAATAAGCAAGTCGGTATCTGGATATTCTAGCAGCGTTTTCGCAAAATTCCTAAGGGCTATTTTATTGGTTTCCTTTAACGTTGCTTTGCCAAAGTCAAACAATAATTGGCTGTTGAAGGTCAACTTGATTCCCTCGCCAACTCGTTCTACTGTCGCTGTGTTTCCCAGACTTTCTTCCAGTTCCTTCGCTTGCTTATCCATTTTATTTCCAATAATAACGCCAATAGCGCCACCTGCTGTTGCTCCTATAATAGCACCCAGTGCAGTATTCTTGCTTTTATTACCGATAATGCCACCAATTACAGCACCAGAAGAGGCACCAACTATGGCACCTTTCTCTTTTTTGTTCATACTGGATTTATCTGTTGTATCGGTCTGAGCCTTTTGGGCGTTCTTACATCCAACCAATAAAGTAGCTAGTATCACTAAAGAAAAGAGTATTTTTTTCATAATTATTTTACTTTAGTATTATTCTAAAACTAAATACGATTGCTGGAATATATTCCCCATGAAATTATTGCAAAGTTAAACATATTTAGTTTATATTTTGATGTCCATTAATTCATTTAGAAGTCCAAAAGCACGTAGTAGCCAAAATATAACAGCTATGATAACCACTACATTAAGAATATTTTTGATTTTGCGATCCATTGGTATATAAGTGTTTACAAGCCAAAGCAGTACACCTACTACAACTAGAGTAATTAAAACATTTACTAAAGGCATAATAAAAAATTTGAAGTGATGAAAATTAGATTAATATGTTATTGTTCTTTATTTTCAATGGTATCTTTTCAATACTCAAGCAAGGTCTTTTTATAAAGGAAAGCTATAATTTTTCCTTTTCTCCGAGTCGAGGTGTTTTCTTACCGAAGAGTTTTCTAAATAGAAAAGCACCAATTGATTTTATACCCCCTGCATTTTTTGAAACAAGGCTTATTACGACTATTTCTAGTAGCGTTCCGAATAATTGCTTTAATGGATTGCGTGTGTTACCCACAACCACTTTCTTGGAAACATAGCCCATGGCAAGTCCTATGGTTACGTCCAAAAGATTTCCTTTGATACTAGGGGTTGTTACTAATTGATTGACCGTACTTTTAATTAAGTTAATAGGTTTTAAACTCTGATATACAGACTTTAATTCTTGTTTAAATGCTTTTCCCTCCCTTGCTTGCTCCATTTCGAGAGAAGTAATTAATGCGTTTAATGCTACGGTAGAAGTTATTTTTTTCATGATTAAATTAGTCAAGGGCTTGAGTAATAATTGAATTGCTAATCCACCTTTTAATTGAATTGTGCAATAAGAAATGTAAAATAGCTCCTATTATTCCATAAAACCCTGCAACACAAAAGAATCCGTAATAGGATTTACCAAGTAAGTCTCCAAGCCAAAGCGCTACGCCGACGTTAGCACTAACAAAAAAAATAGAAGCAAATAGAATTGCCAAACTGCGAGAAACAAGTGTTGCCACCACACTTGCTGTCTTATCCAATGCTTTGAGTTGAAGTAGCTTGTAGCTAACCTTTCCGTATGCTTTTGCACGCTCAAATAAAGGTTCTATAAACGATGTTTTGTCTTCCATAGGTTTAGATTGTAATGCAATACAAGATGAACGAAATAAGTTTAATTTAAACTACACCTATAAGGCTTTTAAGCCTTATAGGCAGGTAAATCAGACACTTAACAATATAAAAAACACACTACCTTTGCGATGCAATTATTGAATTGTGCCGTACCAAACTTAAATTCATGGGTTTTGACCCAATTCATTCTTTGCTTTCGTAACACCATCTTTTACATCTTCTTTCCCTTTTTCATAAAAGTTTACAACTTCTTCTCTAGCTGTTTTCAGTCTTTCGTTCAGGCTATGTAAAAGGTCGTCAAAATTGCTTTTCAAATCATCTAATGCGTCATTACTTCCTTTAGAAATTTTATGTCTAGTTTTTGAGCCTTTATCTGGGGCAAATAATATACCAAATAACACACCCATAGCTGCACCTGCTATTATACCTGTTACTATTTTTCCTGAATCCATAATTATTATTTTTTAATGAATTAATACTTTGATTTTATTATTTATAATACTCTCTTGCCGCTAATAACCCTAAATATTACAGCTATAATCGCAATAACAAGAAGAATATGGATAATACCGCCAGCGTTGTATCCAACAAATCCAACTGCCCAAGCAATAACTAGAACTACTGCAATAATGTAAAGTAGATTACCCATGATGAATTGATTTTAGATGTAAATGAAATAATGAGTTTTAGAATTAGTGCAGTATATTATCGCTTTTTATATCTTATTATAAATAATGAAAATATACTGCACAAGGTGTAAGAAGACAATTAGAATTTATATCCTAATGTTCCTTGAATCCAAGTATTTTTATAACGAGGCGTTGTTGAAGTTCCATCTCCATTGTTTTCTTGAAGATCCCATGCAACTCTTGCACCAACTACAACTTTTCCTAAGTTAATATCAGCACCACCTATAAACCCTAAGGTGTTTTTGCGAATATTATCATTGTCAAATTCTCGCTCTTGGTCAATCGTCGCTCCTGCACCTGTGAATTTATTTTTTTGCTTTAATAAGTAAGAAAATTGAGGACCCGCTACCAACGATAAAAAAGGTACTGGCTTTACCAACAACAAAAGGGGAACATCAACGTAAGTTGTTGTACGAGTCAGGTTGTAACTATTGTTCAGTACATTACCTGTTGCCTTAAATCCCTTTTGAGAGAGTAATACTTCTGGTTGTACACCAATATACTTGCTAATAGGAACAGTCAAGAAAATACCTCCCACTGCACCCAATTTACCATCTGCGTTAAATGCTTCTCCCTGTGAATCATAAACATTAGAATAATTAGCTCCTAACTTAGCTCCAAAGGAAAATTGAGTTCGCATATCTGCATTGCTACTTTGTGCAGTCCCGTCGTAAATTAAAACGATGACTATTGCAAACATTAAAATTATTTTGTTCATTTTCTTAACACTTAATTTATACTGTATAATCAATTTTACGGATACAAAAGTGAGGGTTTTTTCTATTAGAAGCGTTACATAACTTTTTGAATAAGTTACATCATTCACATATATTATAGTTGAACTACGAATTATTAATTTCGGGTTAATTGCCTAATATGAATTAATCGTGGAGATAGATTGATATTTTGCTTATTGCTTGTTTTCAAATCTTACAGCATAAGAGTTAGGACGATTTTTGGGAAAATCATTGTGCGTTAGGAATTTTTACGCTATTTTGGCACAAGATTGAGTAGTTCCATTCTCTTCTTTTGCTGCTTTTGTTGATAAAGTTCATCGTTCAAATGATCTAGGTATAAAATACCGTTCAAATGATCTACTTCATGTTGGAAAATAACTGCTGTGAATCCATAAATGGTTTCTTTGTGGTGTGAACCATCTATTTTGTTGTATTCAATCACCACAAAATCATATCTTTCTACCACTGCACGATAATCGGGAATAGATAAACAACCTTCGGTCGTTAACTTTGTAGAATCGCTGTACGCTACAATATCTATGTTGAGATAGCATTCAAATGGAAAGGCTTCTTTGTCAAAACGTTGCACCCATATAATTTTTCTTGGTATGCCCACTTGTGGTGCAGCAATACCTACACCAAGTGAATTGGGATGGGTAACGGTTTTGTAAAGCCGAGCTATAAAATGGTTCAGCACTATATCTTGCGTGTCTGGTTTTATGAGCATTGACTTTGTGCGTAAAAAAACAGAATCTACGTAATTGGTGATTTTTAGTACCCGCATTTCTTTACTGGTATCCGCTTCTATGATAGTATTCACTTCTGTGGGCGTAAAGGGCTTATTTTCAAATTTTTGTGCATTTAATAATTGATAGAAACCAATACATAGGGAGATTATTAAAAAGCGGTGATAAAGCATGGTGGCGTTTTTTATTGTAATAGAGAACTACTACGAATTTGCACAAGTTGCAACTGCTTGAAACTTGTGCAAATGCTTAACTACTTCAAAGTAGGAATTAAATTTGGATAATCGGTGATTATTCCATCAACGCCTAGCACTAGTAATGCTTTCATCCGCTCCACATCATTAACTGTCCAAGGAATAACTTTCATGCCTCTGGCATGGGCAGCTTTTACAAAATCTGCATTTACCAGTTGATGGTTAGGACTTATAATATTTGGTGTAAAGCCTAATTTTTGTAAATCTTGCTCCAAGCCTTCTGAAGTAGAAATTAAATAAGCTAGTTGCAAGGTACTATCCTGCTGATGAACCGCTTGCAACGCACGAACATCAAAACTTTGAATATTACTTCTTTCTTTGATTCTTAGCCTATTAATGGCATTTATGACTAGAGTGGCAAAAGTTGCTGGTTCTGGATGATAAATATTGTCGCCTTCTGGTGCACTTTTGATTTCGATGTTGAATTGAGGAGCTTCTAAACTTTTTTGTGCGGCGTAAGCATTAACAGCTTTTACTATATTTTCAAAAGTAGGTTTGCTTGTTTTGATTTTCTTTTGCTCAGGGAAATCCTCTACTGGCTTCGAGCCACAATCGTAGGCAGTAATTTCTTCTAGCGTCATCTGAAAAATGTTGAGTTGTTTTTCATTTGCTTCACCGATTTCACTACCCTCTGGCGTTAAACAAATTTTGGAAGACATCCAAGGCTCGTGAGAAACGACTAAGACACTATCCTTTGACACAACTAAATCTAGCTCCAAAGTTTTGACATAGGGTAAAGTAACGGCATAAGTGAATGCAGGAACTGTATTTTCGGGTGCTAATCCCTTGCCCCCTCTGTGCGCTTGCCAGTCAATGGTATTAAGGTCTAAAGTAGCTAAGTCAATCGTCTTTTCTTTTTGTTCTGTTTGACAAGAACTCCATACTAATAGTACCAATAAGCATCCTATAAAACGTTGATGATTCATATTGAAATAAGGTTTAAGTTTTCAGTGCAAATATAGCATTTATCGAGACACACTCAATTACCCAAATGAGTGTGTCTTGATGTTTTAATCCCAATTCATATGGAAAATACCTTCTAAGTCAATGCGCTCGTAGTTGTGTGCACCAAAAAGGTCGCGCTGTGCTTGCACTAAATTAAGCGGCAATCGCGCTGTTCGGTAAGCATCAAAATAGGCTAATGTCGAAGTAAAACCCATCAAAGGAATGCCATAATCAATTCCTAGTTTTATCATTAATCGAGTGGCTTTGTGCGTTTCTAACAATTTCTCTTTGAAAGCATCTGCTAAAAGCAGATTTTTTAAATGTGGCTCATTTTGGTATGCTTGACGCATTAACTCTAACAGTTCAGCACGGATGATACAACCTCCTCTCCAAATTCTGGAAATAGTTTCCATGTTCAAATTGTATTGGTATTCCTCAGAAGCCTCTGCTAGTAGTCGCATTCCTTGCGCATAAGTAACGATAAAGGCAAAATATAAACCTTGCTCTACTAATACTACCAAATCACTTTGGTCAATACTAGCACCACTAAGTTGTAAATCAAAAAAGGCTTCTGCTGCTTCTCGCTCTGATTTGGAGGAGGAAATGCCACGCATGCTCACGGCTGCGTCAATGCTTGGAATGGCAATGCCCAAATCCATTGCATTTTGTGAAGTCCATTTGCCTGTTCCCTTTTGTTTTGCTTTATCCAAGATTTTGTCTATTAAATCGCCCTCCGCCACTGGGTCGTTTTGATTAAATATTTGTGCTGTTATTTCAATCAAGAAAGAACGCAAACGACCTTCGTTCCAATTACTAAAAACAGTGTGTAGCTGCTGATTGGAAAGCCCACCCACGCGCTTGAGGACGTCGTAAGCCTCAGCAATAAGCTGCATTAAACTGTATTCGATGCCATTATGCACCATTTTTACATAGTTTCCCGATGAGGTTTTGCCCAAGTAAGCTACACAAGGTACGCCATTTACTTTAGCAGATACGGCTTCCATAATAGGACGTACTAACTCGTAAGCATCTTCTTCACCACCCGGCATAATGCTTGGACCAAATCTAGCTCCTTTGGAGCCACCAGAAACACCAATACCCAAAAAGTGAATCCCTTTTTCTTTCAAATAGGCTTCCCTTCTGTTCGTATCCTCATAAAAAGAGTTACCTCCATCAATAACTAAGTCGCCTTCTTCCAAGTGTGGCAGTAAGTCCTCAATAACAATATCCACAACCTGTCCAGCGGGTACAAGCAACATGATTTTGCGAGGCTTTGCAAGGAGTTGAACAAAATCTGACGTTTCTGTTGCCCCTTTTATTTTTCTGAAGCCAGCTTCTTGCTCTAGTAAGCGTGCTTTTTCATCGTCTTTATCTAAACCTACAGCGGAAAAGCCATGATCCGCTACATTGAGTAAAAAGTTTCTTCCCATTGTCCCCAGTCCAATCATACCGAAATCATAAAGTTGAGTATCCATTTTAGTTTTGTTCATAGATGAAATGTTATTTTCTTTAGAAAAATGAGTTCAAGCCTGCCATTTTTGTTCCATGTCGGAAACTTTGTTTAGACGTCTATTATGGCGATCTTCACCAGTGTAAGTAGCGTTGATGTAGTTGCGCACTAATTCTTCTGCCACGGCAATACCTGTGATTCGACCTCCCAAACACATGACATTCATGGCATCGTGTTCCACACCTTGCTTGGCAGAGTAAGCATCTGTAATCACAGAAGCTCTAGCACCTTTTACCTTGTTGGCAGCGATAGCGGCACCAACTCCACTACCACAAAAAGCAATACCTTTATCAACTTCCTGTTGAACAACCGCTTCGGTGAGTGGAATGATAAAGTCGGGATAATCATCTTGAGCGTCATAAGTATAGGCACCATAATCTACCACTTCATGCCCCATTTTTTTAATGAACTGTGCTATTTGTTCTTTTAAAGCAAATCCTCCATGATCTGCCGCTACGCCTATTTTCATATGATGTGCATTAATTTTTTTAATATGAAATGTAATATCTAAGAATCTATTGAAATTTGCAGTATCATTTCAATAAAAAACCATTCTGCAATAATCCGTATTTTGCTTCAGTCATCCTTGCTATTTGACGGACAGAATCAAAAATATAAAATTAAATTAACACAGATTCTGGCATTAAATTTACAAAAATCCTTTTTGTGTCCTATATTTCGAGCATTAAACAAAAAATAATAATGATGCAGCCTCTCATTTTGGTGATTTTTGGTGCTTCTGGCGATCTTTCTAAACGAAAATTAATTCCAGCGGTTTTTGAATTGTTTAAAGATAAGTTATTGCCTGATAATTTTGCGATATTAGGAGTGAGCCGAACTGCCTACTCAGATGATGAATTTAGGAAGAAACTATTTTACGATAACGAGCACGTAAACTTTAAGCAAAGCGATTCAGAAGTTCAAGTTCGTTTCGCTAGTAAATTATTCTACACATCTGTACAAACATCTGACATTGAAGATTATGTCAAAGCAAAAGACCGTCTAGCAGAATTAGATGCCAAATACAAAACAGCAGGCAATTACATGTTTTATCTCTCTACGCCGCCTTCCCTTTACGAAACTATCCCCAAAGCACTTGCGAGACATGGCTTAAATCAAAGTGAGCGTGGCTGGCGACGCTTGGTCATCGAAAAGCCTTTTGGGCATGATGAGACTTCTGCTAAAGCTCTAAATAAAGCCCTTTTGCAGTATTTTACAGAGGAGAATCTTTATCGAATTGACCATTATTTAGGAAAGGAAACTGTACAAAACCTATTGGTCACTCGATTTGGAAATGGTATTTTTGAGCCACTCTGGAATAGAAATTATATTGAGCGCATCGAAATTACAGCAGCGGAAAGTGTAGGTGTAAAAGGGCGTGCTGGTTACTATGACAAATCAGGTGCTTTAAAAGATATGGTGCAAAACCATCTATTGCAAATCGTTAGTCATGTGGCAATGGAAGCACCCATTAATGCAGATGCTAGTGCCATTCGCAGTGAAAAATTAAAGGTTTTTCAGTCCATTCGACCCATTAAGAAAGAAGAAGTAGCAAAATATGTTATTCGAGGGCAATACATTGCTTCTGAAATCTTTGGCGAAATGGTGGAGGGCTATCGTGAACATGATGATGTACCAGCTAACTCTAAAACAGAAACTTATGTTGCACTGAAATTTTATATTGACAACTGGCGCTGGGCTGGTGTTCCTTTTTACATTAGAACAGGAAAATATCTTCCAACAAAGGTTACGGAAGTTGTAGTTACGTTCAAAACACCGCCACATCCTTTATTCAAGAGACAATCAGAATATGATGACCAAAACAATCAGCTCATCATGCGCATTCAGCCAGATGAGGGAATCGCGCTTCAGTTTGGCATGAAAGTGCCAGGACAAGGATTTAAGGTCAAGTCTGTGAACATGGAATTTCATTACTCCGAGCTAATTGATTCCCATTTACCAGAAGCCTACGAGCGGTTGATTCTCGATTGTATGCGCGGTGATGCAACGCTTTATGCACATGGCGAATCGGTAGAATCCGCTTGGCGATTTATTGACCCTATTGTTGAAGCATGGCGTGAGGATGAGTCTATTCCTGTTTATGGCTATCCGGCTGGCACTTGGGGACCAGATATTGCCGACGAGATGATTGATGGTGAAGGCGAAACTTGGTACAATCCTTACAAAGCTTTAACGAGGGATGTTAATTTTTGTGTGCTATAATCTTGCTTAATCACTTAGCCATTTACTTATCCGTTTTGTAATTAGATGGACAAACAACTCAAATTCCAAGCTATAAGTATTTTTGTTCTTACATAAACTATCATTTATCATAATGAAAACCTTATACTCTATTTTTCAGACCAAAAGAGAAGTAGCTAGGCAATTAGCTGAAGATTTAGTGCTTTGGACTAGCGAAAAAACAAAATTCAATATGGCTATTTCTGGTGGAAGTACACCAAAAGTGCTATTTGAACTTTTAGCTACGGCATATCTAGAGCGTATTGAATGGCGTAAAATTCACTTTTATTGGGTGGATGAACGCTGCGTACTGCCCAATCACGAGGATAGTAACTTTAGGATGACCTACAATACTTTACTGCGTTACATTCCTATTGGCGACCTTAACGTGCATCGCATTCGCGGCGAAAAAGAACCCGTCGAAGAAGCAAATCGTTATGGACAACTTATTGATTATAGTGTACCTCATCATCAAAATATCCCACAATTTGATTTGATCATGTTGGGTATGGGTGATGATGGACACACGGCTTCTATCTTTCCAGACCAAGTAGGATTATTGACTTCAGAGCAAATTTGTGCAGTTGCAAGACATCCTCAATCAGGGCAATTTAGAGTGACTATGACAGGTAAAGTAATTAACAATGCTAAAAAAGTAGTTTTTATAGTAACTGGTGAGGATAAAGCAAAGTGTATCCATGAGGTATTAAATCAAAAAAATAATTGGATGTTTTATCCTGCTGCATACATTCAACCTAAAAGTGGCGATTTAACTTGGTATTTAGACCAGGCAGCAGCAGCTATGCTTTGACTCGGTAACTTAATAAAGTCCTAAAGGTAAGGTTAAGAAAATTGCATAATTTCAAAAGTGAATACTTATTATTGTAGAGGAAATCTAAATCAGGCAAATAGACTTAACCTATGGCAAAAAATATTGTTTTTATTATGGCAGCTATTCTACTGTTATTATGGAGTAGCTGCCAATCAAAGAAGAAGCTACCTCCACCACAAAAAGAGGAGGAAGCGGAATATTTAGATATTATTACTACGGAAAAAATTGAAAAACCTTTGGAAAGTTACAGTTTTACGGATGAAGTGCTGGTAGAAACCTCAGTAATCAATATTCCTGTTCGATTAGGTTTGCGGGAGTTAGAAAAGATGGTGAATGATGAATTTAACATCGTTTTAGAACAAAATAAATCTTTTGAGCAAGAAGGGTATCAAGTAGAAATTGAAAAGCTAAATGAAATCAAAATAGGTATTGATAATCAACGTATTAAATACCTTGTTCCGTTGAAATTGAAGATTCAGAGAAATATGGGTTTCGCTAATGTAAAAGCAGATGCAGCATTAGCCATGCAATTTTTTACCGATTTTGACATAAAACCCGATTGGACACTCTCTACCGTTTCTTCCATAGAAAGCTATCAGTGGTTGGAGCAGCCCAAACTGCGGTTTGGTGGTGTAAGTATTCCAGCACAATTTATTGGCGATATGGTCATTCGACAAAGTAAAGCAGTAATTACAAAGTCTATTGATGAGCAAATTAAAGAAAATTTGAATTTGCGCAAAGTAATTGAAGATGCTTGGAAGCAATTACAAGTGCCTATTGAGGTGTCTAAAGAATACGACTCGTGGGCGGTTATTCATCCGCAAAGTATTACTGCAACACCACTTAGAACAATCGCGGATGCTGTCGTTTTTACCATTTCTGTGCAATCGAAGCCCGATATTACACTTGGTATGAAGCCTTTCAATACTAAGCCAACGTCCCTACCACCATTCAAATTTAGCAATGTTTCCGAACAAGATTTTAAGATATATCTTTCTACGGTTGTTTCTTACAAGCAAGCAGAAGAAATTGCCACACAAAATTTGAAGGGAGAAACATTTACTTCAGGTAGGTATAAAGTAACATTGGAGGACATTTCTTTATATGGGCAAGGCGAGAAACTGGTGATAGAAACCAAACTTTCTGGCAGCTATAAAGGCAATATTTACTTAATAGGTGAACCTTACTACGATACTGCTAAAAATAGGGTGGACATTAGAAACTTAGATTATTCTCTAGGAACGCAAAATTTTCTGCTTAAGACAGCAGGCTGGCTGATGAAAAGTAGCATGAAAAATAAAATTAGAGAAAACATTAATTTCTACGTGGACTATAATCTTCAAGAAATTAAAAAACAAGCTCAAGAGCAATTTACGCGCTATGAGATTGCGCCAGGTATTGTTCTAAAAAGTGAACTTAGAGACCTGAATATTACAGATGTTTTCCTTACACGACAAGGTATTCGTGTGCAAGTAGGCGTACAAGGAAATATGAATGTCGCTTTGGAAGGCGTGCAAATGGTCAATCATAGTGGGCGTTAAAGCCTGCTTTATTAATTAGCTGTGCGAACTTAGTTCATACAAAAAACAAACCTTATTGTCATTTTATATAAAAGAATAATCGAATTCTATTATTTTTGGGCGTTTCCAAAAAAATACATATATCTATGAATTTACACGAATATCAAGGAAAAGAGCTATTAGCAAGGTATGGCGTACCTGTTCAGCAGGGAATTTTGGCACATACTTTAGAAGAAGCAGTGGCAGCTTATGAAAAAATTAAGCAGGATTCTGGTTCTCCATTTGCCGTGGTGAAGGCTCAGATTCATGCTGGAGGACGTGGAAAAGGAGGTGGAGTGAAATTGGCTAAAAATATGGATGACCTGAAAACGCATGCAGGTAACATACTAGGCATGATGCTTAAAACACCTCAAACGCCGGGGGGTATGGAAGGTTTAGGTAAATTGGTAAGAAAAATTATTATCACAGAAGATGCCTACAAACCTAACTTTGAGTCTTGCAAGGAGTATTATATTTCTGTGCTAACAGATAGAGATAGCAAACGAAATGTAATTGTTTATTCTGTCAAAGGCGGTATGGACATTGAAGCAGTAGCAGAGGAAACTCCAGAACTGGTACACAAAGAATTTGTTGACCCACAGCTAGGTTTACAGGCTTTCCAAGCAAGAAAAATTGCTTTCAACTTTGGATTGCAAGGGGAAGCGTTTAAAAATATGATGAAGTTTGTTACTAAATTATATGATGCTTTTGTAAAATCAGATGCTACACTTATTGAAATAAATCCTTGCATGCACAATGGATTAGATGAAATGATTGCAGTAGATACGAAAATGTCATTGGATGACAACGCACTCTTCCGCCATAAGGATTTGATAGCGTGGAGAGATAAAGATGAAGAAGACCCTATGGAGGTAGAGGCTGGGGAGCATGATTTAAACTATGTGAAATTAGATGGCAATGTAGGGTGTATGGTGAATGGTGCTGGATTAGCTATGGCAACTATGGATGTGATAAAACTCTCTGGTGGCGAACCAGCTAACTTCCTAGATGTAGGTGGAACTGCTGATGCTCAGCGTGTAGAGCAAGCCTTTCGATTAATTTTGAAAGACCCTAATGTGGAAGCTATTCTTATCAATATTTTTGGTGGTATTGTGCGCTGCGATAGGGTAGCAAATGGGGTAGTGGAAGCCTATAAAAATATGGGCGACGAAATAAATGTACCTATTATTGTTCGCTTACAAGGAACGAATGCTGATATTGCCAAGCAAATTATTGACGAATCGGGATTAAATGTGCGTTCTGCTACTTTATTGCAGGAAGCGGCAGAAGAAGTGGCTAAAGCATTACAACCAGATGATCTGACAAAAATTGAGGGCATAGGTCCAAAAATTCAAGAAGCATTGAACGAAGCGGGCATTAAATCATACAGAAAATTATCTGTAACTTCTGCCGAGCAACTGAAAGAAATCCTTAAATCATTTCCAATGGCAAATCCAAGCACTTGGTCGCAACAAGCGGACATGGCTTCCAAAGGAAAATGGGAGGAATTAAGGGAATGGCAGGATAAGTTGATTGGTGGTGTAGAGAAATAAAAACAGTATTTACTAAATTAAAAATGAGGTAGTTTTGAGCAGTTGCGTTCAAAACTGCCTCATTTTTAATTTAGTAACTTTCAATAAGTTTTTAGCAAAAAATAATAATTTCATCAGTCAAACACAAAACGAACATATGTTTCTTCAACGTGCAAACGAGGGTAAAAACGATTTTTGGCGATATGTCATTACTATTTTAATAGTTATTGCTGGGGCTGCTTTGGGCGGTGTTCCTTTATTGGTGGTGCTAATGTTGAATAGCGATGGTACAATGTCTCCAACTGATTTGCAGGAAGCTATGGAAGCAGGCGATTTCAGTCAATTTGGTATCAGTTCCAACACTTTTTTGGTGCTAATGCTGCTTCAGTTTGTAGTTGTTTTCTTCCTACTTTGGTGGATGATTGTGGCGCTGCATAAGAAAACGCTCACAGGAGTAATGACGGCTCGCCCTAAGCTCGATTGGAAAAGAATTTGGCTAGGTTTTGCTGTGTGGGGTGGCATGATGATGGCTTTTGAGATAGTTTCCTATGCCATGAATCCTGAAAATTATGTTTGGCAGTTTGAATTAGCCTCTTTTATTCCGCTACTTGCCATAGCGTTAGTGTTATTACCAATACAAACTTCTGCGGAAGAGTTGCTCATGCGTGGATACCTCATGCAAGGCATCAGCTTATTAAGTCAATATCGTTGGATACCTTTGGTTGTTACCTCCTTAGTGTTTGGTCTGTTACATGGTTCAAATCCAGAAGTAAGCAAATATGGTTTTTATACCATGATGTTAGGTTACATTTCTATCGGTTTAACCCTAGGCATAATTACTTTAATGGACGATGGTATGGAGCTTGCATTAGGTGTACATGCTGCCAACAATATTTTTGGTGCATTGTTCGTAACCTTTGAAGGTTCAGTATTGGCTACGCCTGCACTATTTAAAGTAAAGGAAATAAACCCTCTAATGGCGAATATTTTTGGAGTTATTGCTTGTATATTATTTATTTTGCTCATGACAAAGATATTAGATTGGAAAGATTGGAGTAAGCTTTATGGAAAAACAAAAAGCCAGAAGGAAACATTACTTTAGCAGAAGAATGAAATTAATAGATAAAATTCAGCTTTAAAAATTCAAACTTACAATTTATGAAGTGGCAGATTATTGTGTTGTCTTTTTGTATTTCAGCTATTGGATTAAACGCACAACCGGAGCGTTGGCAGCAACGTGCAGCATATAAAATGGACATTGATTTCGATGTAAGAAAACATCAATTTAAAGGAAAGCAGGAACTGAAATATTACAATAATTCCCCAGATACTTTAGATAGGGTATTTTATCATCTCTATTTTAATGCTTTTCAGCCCAATAGTATGATGGATGTGCGTTCACGTTTACTGCCCGATTCCGACCCCCGTGTGGCTGCACGTATCTCTAAATTAAACGCTGAAGAAGTTGGCTACCTTAAAGTTAATTCACTAACGCAAGATGGTCAAACTGTTGCTTTTGAAGAAGTAGAAACTATCCTAGAAGTGCAGCTTAATCAACCGATTTTGCCACATAGTACCGCAACTTTTATCATGGAGTTTGATGGGCAAGTACCAATTCAAATTCGTCGCTCTGGCAGAAATAGTGCCGAAGGTATTGACTATTCTATGGCGCAGTGGTATCCTAAAATGTGTGAATACGATTATCAAGGTTGGCATGCTAATCCATACATTGCAAGAGAGTTTTATGGGGTATGGGGTGATTTTGATGTAAAAATTTCGATTGATAAAAACTATGTTGTTGCGGCTTCAGGGTATATTCAGAATCCAGAACAAGTTGGCTACAATTATGAAGAGAAAGGAATAACCGTGAGAAAGCCACAAGGTGAAAAATTGACTTGGCACTTTATTGCACCAAACGTTCACGATTTTATGTGGGCGGCTGACCGCGACTATGTACACACCAAATATCCTGCAAAAGATGGTACGTTGCTGCGTTTTTTCTATCAGGAAAACGAGCGAACCAAAGAACCTTGGGAAGCACTACCCGCTATCATGTCAGAAGCATTAGAATTTCTAAATGCTAATTATGGAAAATATCCTTATAAAGTTTATTCTTTCGTTCAAGGGGGCGACGGTGGCATGGAATACCCTATGGCAACTTTAATAACGGGAGAGCGCAATTTGACTAGCCTAGTTGGTGTGGCAGTGCACGAATTGGTTCATAGTTGGTATCAAATGGTATTGGGATCAAACGAAAGCCTTTATGCTTGGATGGATGAAGGCTTTACCACCTATGCCAGTGCAGAAACAATGAACCATTTGCGCGCTAAAGGCTTAATTCCAGGTAGCCCAGTCGCTAATCCGCAAGCGAGTAATTACGATGGTTACATCCGATTTGCTGCCAGTGGCTACGAAGAACCCCTCTCTATTCATTCCGACCATTTTAATACTAACAGTGCTTATGGCGTAGCAGCATATACAAAAGGTGGAGTTTTGCTGGGTCAACTAAAATACATTATGGGTGAGCCAGCGTTCAAGAACGCTTTGCTACGTTACTATGATACTTGGAAATTCAAACATCCTAACGCTAACGACTTTATCCGTGTTATGGAAAAAGAATCAGGTTTGGAATTAGACTGGTACAAAGAATATTTTGTTTACACTACTCATACGATTGACTACGCTATTGATTCTTTAGGTACAGACCAAATTTATCTAAGTAGAAAAGGCGTTATGCCTATGCCTGTGGATGTACTCGTAACCTATGAGAATGGGAGTAAAGAACTGTTTACCATTCCATTATGCTTAATGCGTGGTACAAAAAAAGAAGTATTGCAAGGCATTAAATTTACCGCTGCACCACGCTGGTACTGGACAAATCCAACATATAAATTAAAAGTGAACGGAAAAATTGTAAATGCACAAATTGACCCATTCAGGGGAATGGCAGATAGCAATGTGAATAATAATAAAGTAAGTAAATAGATGGCAAAATTTAGAATGAATCACGCTCGCCAAAGTAAAGGTGGTTTGCCAAAAATCCAACCTTTATTGGCTTTAATTGCCATAGTTGGTGTTTTTGTTTGGGGTGCGATGGGATTGCCAAGTTGGTTGGCTATTAATGACTCGCCTCAAGTAGAAGCAGACATTTCTTTCCCGGACAAAGAGATAAAGAATCACGCAGAGGAGGAAGTATTTTTTCTGCCAAAAACAGTGGTAGATCAAGTGATTCATCATAAACATTATTCATTAGGTTATGTAGAGGAACACGAAGTAGCAGCGTGGGTAGCTTACGAACTCACACGCGAGCAACTTAAAATGGAGCGCGTCAAAAGGGCTGATTTTTTTCAACCCGATTCAAAAGTGATTACTGGGTCAGCACAATTAAGTGATTATCGAGGTTCAGGTTACGACCGTGGACATTTAGTTCCCGCTGCTGACCGTGCCTTTTCCACAGAAGCGATGGAAGAAACTTTTTTGATGAGTAATATTACCCCTCAGGTGCATACTTTCAATGGAGGTATCTGGCGAGAGTTAGAAGAATTAGTGCGCGATTGGGCGTATAAATATAAAAAAGTCTATGTCGTTACAGGACCAGTACTGACTATGTCGCCTGTGAAACGAATTGGTGCAAATAAAGTAAGTGTACCTGCTGCTTTTTATAAAGTTATCTTAGATATTTCTGAGCCTGAATTAAAAGGAATTGGGTTCATCATCCCAAATGAAATGAGTACCCAAAGATTGCAGCAATATGCTATGAGCATTGACGAAGTAGAAAAGCAAACCGATATTGACTTCTTTGCGGATTTGATGGATGAAGTTTTAGAAAAAACAATAGAAAGCAAAATTGATATTTCTCTTTGGCATTTCGATGAAAAAAAGTACGAATTACGCATTAATCGCTGGAATAACAATACTAGATAATTGCCGAATAGGATACAGTCAATCTGAAAGATTTGCTGTCTAATTAAATTTTGTCATTTAGAACTTGTAAAGTAATCAATCATGTCTAAGCAAGAAAAATTTAGCAAAGAAATTGTAGAAAAATATACGACCAAAGGAGACTACATCGTGCTTGGTGGTGGTATTCTCGAAGGGATGCCAGTTAGTAATACTTTAGTAAAGTTACCTTTAAAAACGCTCAATCGGCATGGTTTAATTGCTGGTGCTACTGGAACAGGAAAAACCAAAACGCTACAAGTTATTGCGGAACAACTCTCTGCAAAGGGTGTTCCTTGTTTATTAATGGATATAAAAGGCGATTTGAGCGGTATAGCTGCTGAAGGAAAAACGAATCCTAAAATCGAAGAACGACACCAGCATATTGGTATCCCTTTTGAAATTGGAACAAGCCCTGTGGAGTTTTTGACGCTTTCAGAAGAAAAAGGAGCTAGATTACGTGCTACGGTTTCTGAATTTGGTCCAATTTTATTTTCCAAGATACTAGGTCTTAATGACACTCAATCAGGTATTGTAGCAGTTGTTTTCAAATATGCTGATGACAATGACTTACCGCTCTTAGATTTAGAAGACTTCAAGAAAGTGTTGCAATACCTTGCTAAGGAAGGTAAATCCGAAGCCGAAGCTATTTACGGTAGTTTTCATAGTGCTTCCGTTGGTATCATTACTAGAAAAATACTAGAGTTAGAACAACAGGGGGCAGCTACCTTTTTTGGTGAGCCTTCATTTGAGGTGGCTGATTTACTACATCAAAAAGAGGGTAAAGGCGTAGTCTCCATCATTCGATTAACGGATATTCAAGACCGTCCGAAGTTGTTTTCTACTTTCATGCTCCAGCTTTTGGCAGAAGTATATAGCACTTTCCCAGAAGCGGGCGATTTAGAAAAACCTAAGTTAGCTATTTTTATTGATGAAGCTCACTTAGTATTTGACCAAGCATCCAAACCATTACTAGACCAAATTAATGCCATTATTCGTCTTATCCGTTCAAAAGGCGTAGGTATTTTCTTTATCACACAAAGCCCGACGGACATCCCCGAAGAAGTGCTCGGACAACTTGGTTTGAAGGTGCAACATGCTTTGCGCGCCTTCACCGCAAAAGATCGAAAAGCCATTAAGCTAGCAGCAGAGAATTTTCCTGTTTCCGACTATTACAAGATAGATGAATTGCTCACGCAAATGGGAATTGGTGAAGCAATGGTTACTGTGCTTAGTGAAAAAGGTATTCCTACACCGCTTGTACATACGCTCTTGCGTGCACCACAATCGAGAATGGATATTTTGACAGACGATGAAATTAACCAAATTATTCGCTCCTCTGCCATTCAAAGTAAGTATAGCAAATCTGTTGATAGAGAGAGTGCGAAAGAAATTTTGACGGAAAAACTTAAGGAGGCGCATCAGGAGACGCATCAAGAAAAACTTAAAGAACAAAAATCACAGGCTACAAGTCGAAGAACGGAAAAATCAACGCTAGAACAAGTGATGGACAACACAGTGACGCGCCAAATTGGTAGAACTGTTGCTAGGGAGTTGACAAGAGGTTTGCTAGGTGTATTGGGCATTTCAACAACTAAACGTAGAAGGTAACAGCCTATTGATTAGGAAATGATTGAACGAAGGAATCTTTTTCCTGCTGCTGACTTTAGGTAAACTTCTTTGATTCTAGCCGCAGGTCTATCGGGGCATTCGATGGTGTAAATTAAATCGAAGGGTTTGTAAGGTTTAGTGGATTTTCCTTTTCCTTGATTATGTTGCTGGATACGGCGCTCCAAATTGTTGGTTAGCCCAACATAAATCCAATCATGGTCAATGGATTTTAAAGCATACACCGTGAACATAAAGATAAAATTTTACGGAAGTACCCCGGGGGGGAATCGAACCCCCACGATATTGCTATCACTGGATTTTGAATCCAGCGCGCCTGCCTGACTGCGTCTAGCAGGCAGGTCTACCAATTCCGCCACAGCGTTATTGTGAAATGATTGAACGAAGGAATCTTTTTCCTGCTGCTGACTTTAGGTAAACTTCTTTGATTCTAGCCGCAGGTCTATCGGGGCATTCGATGGTGTAAATTAAATCGAAGGGTTTGTAAGG
>CALDYY010000017.1 GCA_937944245.1 uncultured Saprospiraceae bacterium
ACGTATATAAAAACACCGATTGTTCCATACACAATAGGAACGTTAAGATAGAGCAACCAATCAAAAAAGCGATTAGCTAGTTTTTTAGCACGCTCTTCTTCATTATAGTTTGCGGTAGAATAAGGTGCTAATACCTCTACAATAGGAATAACAACAAATATGAAGACCACGGCGGAATAGGCATATACACCACCTTGAAATAAGCCAAAACCGGCAACTAAAGGCAGAAGATAGGCGGATAAATATTTTAAGTCTTTCATTATTTTTTTATTTGGTTCAATGTAAAATTACAACATTCTTTTTTAGTAAATCAAGAAAAAATGATAATAAGTTTACTATTTATGTCAAAAAGAGAATGATTAATTGTTTCACAATGAATTAATTTCTTCAATACTGAGATTAGTGTATTTCGTGATTTTTTCGATGCTTTCCCCATTTGCTTTCATTTCTCTAGCTACTTCCTTGATACCTTCCTTGATACCTTCCTTGATACCTTCTTTGATGCCCTCTCTAATACCTTCTTCTTTTGAGGTATCTACTACATTCTTTAAGTCTCGGTAGTATTTTAAGCTTTCTTCGTATGCCACTCTTTCTTCTGGAGTAAACTTTGCAATTTCAGCAGCTTCAAACAATTTCTGAAATATCTTATCCTGAAGCCCTTTTGGGCGATTTTGTAAGTTAGCGAGATGTCTAAAAATAAATAACCACTTATCAAATTGCGTTTCCAGCTCGTCCTCTTGTTTTTTAAACTTAGGCAGTTCTATGTATATGAACTTCAACTTATCATAGAAAACCTCGCATCTTTGATTTTTCAACTCAACAAAATGCAGTAAATCTTTCTGTGATTTATGATCATCAAATATGAAATCCAAAATACCCACTGTATAAACTGGGTCTAATTTAAAATCCCAATCCCCTTTCTTCGCTTGCTCTTGAATTGGGAACGAAGCGTAATAAATGCTTCGGTCTTTAAAAAAATTCTGTTTTGCTTTTTGTATTTCTACGATAAATCTCTCCCCTGATTCTCCCACACAATACAAATCAAATATGGCTTTTCTATCTATTTCATTCAATCCTAATTGCTCATTTTTAGCATAAGTTAAATCCTTAATCTTATGTCTGGCTGGAAGTATCTGATTTAGAAAATCTATTAACAGAATTTTATTTGGTTCTGTGCCAAATAATTTTTTAAATCCAAAATCAGTTAGTGGGTTAACATATTTATCCTTCAAAGCACTCATAAACAATATTTTAGCTAAAATTATTTTAACAGTATAAAGATAACAAATATAAAAACGAACTACAAGTGTAATTTTACGCCATTGTTAGCATCAATAAGTTGCCTTGCAACGTTAAATTTATTACGTCAGTGACGTATTTAACTTTATTACTATTAAATTTGTTACTCTGTCGTTAATTCAACAAATTGCTTACTGTTATGAACAAAGGAAACTATCAACTTTTAATCGAAAAGTTAGATCAATTCATCAGAAAATACTATGTGAATCAGCTTGTTAGGGGTGTTTTGTATAGCACAGCGCTATTGTTGGTGTTATTCCTAACATTCAATTTAGTAGAGCGTTATTTTTACCTTAATACAGATATATCTACCAGTAGCTTGGTCAGAAAAGTGTTATATTATTCTTTTATTGCTACAAGTGCATTTTCACTAATAACTTGGATAGTTATTCCTCTTTCAAAATATTTTCGATTAGGCTCAGTTATTTCTCACAATCAAGCAGCAAGTATCATTGGTCAACATTTTACAGATGTTAAAGATAAACTAATCAACATCTTACAATTAAGAGAACAAGCAAATCAGTTAGGACAACAGGAACTACTGTTGGCAAGTATTGACCAAAAATCAGAAGAAATCAAGCTAGTTCCTTTCAAAAATGCTATTGACCTTAATCAGAACCGCAAGTATTTGCGCTACGTTGTGCCACCTATGCTGGTTTTGATTGCCATCTTATTTGCTGCACCAAGCCTTATAAAAGACAGTACCAGTAGATTGATTAACAACAAAGGAACTTATCAACGACCTGCACCTTTCTATTTTATAGTGGACAAGGAATCACTGGAGGTGGTACAATTCGAGGATTTTGAGCTAATCGTAAATGTGGATGGAACGATTTTGCCAAATGAAGTTTTTATCAATGTGGACAATTATGAGTATCGAATGACCAAGAAAGATGCTAAAACTTTTGCTTACCAATTTAAAAATGTGCAAGATAAAAAGTCATTCCGACTATATTCTGGTAACATCAATTCTGAAAAATATGCGCTGAATGTTTTGAAAAAGCCTAATATGCTTGATTTTCAAGTGAAATTGGAGTATCCTATTTACACAGGAATAAAAAATGAAATAGTTAATAATATTGGCGATTTGAATGTGCCAGAAGGCACAAAAGTAAGTTGGACTTTTTCTACACGCAACACCGATGCTATCGAAATGCGTTTTTCGGATAGTAATGAAAAGATAGTTACCAAACGCCTATCTAATACTGGTTTTAGCTATGCTAAAAAAGCAACTCAGGGAGAATTGTATAAAGTTTTTCTTTCTAATAAATCATTACCTAATGCTGATTCAGTTGCCTATTCTATTGCTGTTATTCAGGATAAATATCCGACGATTGAAGTGGAACAGTTTGTAGATAGTTCCGCTCAAAAACTCCTTTATTTTGTCGGGAATGCTGCAGATGATTACGGTTTGTTGAGTCTTTCTTTCAATTATCAAATTAAATCTGAAAAGGGTAAGGCAACTGAATTACAAACAATTAAGTTGAAAAAACCAGCAGGTAAACAAGTAGATTATGACTATCAATTTGATATGACGCTCTTGGAGTTGAAGCCAGGTGATCAAGTAACCTACTACTTTGAAGTATTTGATAACGATGGCGTGAATGGAAGTAAATCTTCAAGAACTAACATGATGGTTTTTGCTTTACCTACGGTAGAGCAGTACGAAGCAATGGCAGAAAAAAATAGCGACCAGATTAAAAGTGACCTTCAAAAGGCAATGAAAGAAAGTAAAAAATTGCAGGAAGAAATGAGAGCAATGCGCGAAAAATTACTGCAAAAAAAAGAAATAGATTGGCAAGACCGAAAGGCAATTGAGAAAATGTTGGAGCGTCAAAAAGAGCTGGAAAAGCAGATAAAAGAAGCACAACAAGCATTTGAAGAAAATCTGAAAAATCAAGAAGAATACAAGCAAACACCAGAAGAAACACAGCAGAAAGAAGAGCAGATTCAGAAAATGTTCGAGCAAACATTGAATGATGAAATGCAAGAACTAATGCAACAAATCCAGCAGTTATTGGAGGAATTGGAGAAGGATAAAGCCATTGAAATTGTAGAGCAAATGCAAATGAATGACGAGCAGTTGGAGAAAAACTTAGACCGTTTGCTGGAGCTTTATAAGCAACTTGAGCTAGAAAAAGAGATGACAGACTTGATGAATAAGCTAGAGCAACTTGCGGAAGAACAAGAAAAATTGAGTAAAGAAACAGAACAACAAGCTAAAGACCAGAATAAACAAAACGAACAACAGCAACAACAAAAGCAGGAAGAACTTCAGCAAAAGCAAGAAGCGTTGAATAAGGCTTTTGAAAAGGCACAAGAGAAAATGGACAATATTGAAAAGAAAAATGAAGAATTGGAGCGCAAGCAAGATTTAGGTGATATGGAAGAAGACATGAAAGATATTGAGCAAGACATGGAAGATAGTAAAGAGCAACTTCAAGAACAACAAAACCAAAAAGCAGCCAAATCGCAAAAAAGTGCCGCACAAAAAATGCGTAAAGCTGCACAAAAAATGGCACAAAAAATGGAAGAAAACGAAATGGAGCAGTTACAAGAAGATATGGATGACTTGCGCCAACTACTAGAGAATCTAGTTCAGCTTTCTTTCGAGCAAGAAGATGTGATGAAGCGACTTACGCCAATTGATGTTACTACGCCTAAATATGTGGAATTGGTACAAAAGCAATTCAAGCTCAAAGACGATTTTCGTTTAATTGAAGATAGTCTAACAGCTTTGAGTAAGCGGATTATTCAAATCGAATCTTTTGTAAATGATAAAGTAGCAGAGGTAAAGCGTAGCATGAAAACTGCTATGGAAGACTTAGAAGAGCGCAGAAAGCCTCGCGCTGCTGAATACCAGCAAAGGGCTATGAAAAATGTGAACGACTTAGCGTTGATACTTAGTGAAACGTTGGAGCAGTTGCAACAACAAATGTCTAATTCCATGCCTGGTTCGCAGATGTGCAATAATCCGGGTAGCAAAGGTAAAAGTGGAAATACTCCACAAGACAAACTTTCCGAAGGGCAACAGCAGTTGAATGAGCAAATGCGGGGAATGAAAGAGAAAATGGACGGTGGCGGTAAAGTAGGTAGCAAAGAATTTGCACAAATGGCTGCTCGTCAGGCTGCACTTCGACAAGCACTCAAAGAAAAGCAAAGGAAACTGAGTGAGAGTGGTAAGGGAAGTAAGGAATTAGAAGATGCTATTCAGCAAATGGATAAAATTGAAACAGAATTGGTGAATAAAAAATTAACCAATGAAATGCAAAAACGTCAAGCGGAAATATTAACACGTTTGCTAGAGCATGAAAAGGCAGAGCGAGAAAAAGAGTATGAAAACCAACGCAAAGCGGAACGCCCTAGCGACATAGCGCGCCAAGTACCCCCTTCGTTAGAGGAATATCTGAAGAAACGAGAACAGGAGATAAAGCCTTATCAGACTATTTCCCCTAATTTAAAACCATACTACAAATCTTTGGTAGAAAAATATGTTCAAACATTGAAAGAAGGAAAATAAGAATAGGTATTGGTATTAGGTTTTTGGGGTTAGGTACTGACCATATGAACTAAGGAAAGATTAGACTAAATAATAAAGTTATCTCAAAATCTAATACCAAAAACCTAATATCCAAAACTCAACATTTGATACAACCATGAGAAGATTTGCCCTAGTTGTTATTCTACTCTTAACTATTCACTGGTGCTTTGGACAGGTAGTATTCAAAGCACTGACCGATGCAAAACAAACATCTTTAGATAGTTATTTTGAAGTACAATTTGTGCTTACCAATGCTAGAGCGGACGACTTTCAGCCACCCAATTTCGACGGCTTTCGCATTATGGGAGGACCTAATCGCTCTATAAGCACCTCTATTATTAATGGTGATTACTCGAGCACAACTATTTTCAGTTATATTTTACAACCTACAAAGGTGGGAATACTGACTATTGGTAGTGCTAGTATTAAAGCGGATAAAAAATTGATGAAAACAGAACCGCTTAAAATTGAAGTAGTAGAAAAACGCTCCAAAATGGAGGTAAAGTCGCCTAAAGCAGATGGACAAGAAGTATTTCTAAATGCCGAAATTCCTGTCAAAAGAATTTATATTGGTCAGCAAATTCCAGTCAACTTTACGCTTTACACCTTAACAAATGTCAATAGCTATAATATATTGATAGAACCAGATTATCAAGGGTTTTATGCAGAGGAAGTGCGCCGATTTCTTTCTAATGCAGCACAAGAAACCATAGAAGGAACTGTTTACACAACGAAAGTTTTAAAAAGGATGTCGCTTTTCCCTCAACAGACGGGCAAAATAACGATCGGTGCAATGGAAATGCAAGTGGGTATTGTAAAAGGCAGATTACGCGACCCTAGAGATTTTCTATTTACGCCAGATATGACTCGGATTAAAATTAGTTCCGAACCCATAACGCTTGAAGTGTTGCCTTTGCCACCTAATGCTCCTACTTCATTTTCTGGTGCAGTAGGCGAATTTACTTACTCCATCTACATCCCAAATACAGATATTTCAACAGATGATGCACTCTCCATTCAAGTTACTATTACAGGAAATGGCGATTTAAAAAGAATTCAAGCCCCAAAGCTAGATTTAGGGGAGAATTTTGAAATATATGCCCCAAAAGTGAAAGAAGAATTTATGCAAGAGGCAGGTGATGAATTTCAAGGAAGAAAAATATTTGAATATGTGGTGCTACCTAAAGAAGCAGGAAGCTATAGTATTGCAGTTCCATTTTCTTATTTTGACCCTAAGCAAGAAAAATATATTACACTCTCTGGTGAGCAATATGTTGTCAACATTCGTCAAGGTACATCCGTTAAGGCTTTGAGTGTAGCACCAACTACGAACTTAGAAAATGATATTCGACACATTAAATCCATCAACAACTTACAACGACCATCTACCTTCTTTTATGGCACACCTACTTTCTGGGGATTGATGGGAATGCCCATGTTATTGTTGCTTGGCGTAATGGCTTACAAGCGAGTACAAAAGCAGCAGAAAGCAATAGATCCTTTGGTATTGAAAAATCGGCAAGCCCAAAAATTAGCGCAAAAACACTTACAAGTAGCGAAAGAACATTTGCGAACCAACAATAGTAGAGCATTTTACGACGAAGTGTCTAAAGCGTTGTTGAGTTATGTGAACGATAAATTGAACATTGCTAATTCTGCTTTGACAAAACACAATGTAGCTGATCGGTTGGCTTCATTAAATGTACCTCAAGTAGAGATTGAGCAGTTTATGAAATTGATGCAAACTTGTGAAATGGCAATTTTTGCTAGGAAGGATAACGTAGAAGATATGCAAAAAAACTACGATGATGCAGTCAATGTAATTGTTGAAGTAGAAGCTGCTATTGGTAAATAACACTCTTGAAACTTTGAAACAATGAAGCGAAAAATTACTAATAGGGCGGAAATGGAATTGTATATTCAGCGCATCAAATCCATGCCAGAGGAACTCAAATCAGAATTATTAACTTGGGAAGAAATTGTGCGCTCGCCTCATTCTTATTCTTTTTATTCGAGCAAGCAAAAACGTTGGAACTATACGCCAAGAAACTGTAAACGCATTTCCAATCATTGGAACTTTAAAGGAACAACGAAGTCAGGCGCATCCATCGTGCATTGCATTACGGATGTGCCTGTTCAAAATAATAATTGCTGGACTTTAGCTACTTTTGAAAAAGGTGTTTGGAAAGTTGTAAAATCTATTCCAATTTAAGCCATTAATAAATTAAATCATTTCGATAGCCTTAGCAATAGCTTCATCTAATCCTTCGGCATCAGTGCCACCTGCTGTGGCAAAAAACGCTTGACCACCACCACCACCTTTGATAGATTTAGCTAACTCTCGAACCATATTACCTGCATGTAGCTGTTTTTCCTTAGTTAATGCTTCGCTAATAGTAACCATTAGTTGAGGTTTATCTTCTATGGCTGTACCAAATACCACTACGGCGTTACCGACTTCTCTTTCTAAGTTGTAAGCCAACGTCTTTAACACTTTAGCATCGGCAATAGGTACTCTAGCCGCTAAAAAGTTAATACCATTTTTGCTAATAAATTGCTGTTTTAAAGAAGATTGTAAACTACTAGCTTGAGCCATCATCATTTCCTCAATTTGTTTTTGTAGTTTTCTGTTTTCTTCTTGTAAAGCTTCAACACTTTTAGCAACTTCTTTCGGATTTTTCAGTAACTGCTTAATTTGATTTAGTTCTCTCAACTCCTCGTTGATAAATGCTTCTGCTGCTTGAGCGGTGATGGCTTCAATACGACGTACACCAGCAGCTACGGCACTTTCACCAATAATCTTAAAATAGCCAATTTCACCTGTAGCGTTTACATGACATCCTCCACACAATTCTCTACTAAAATTGGCATCGAAAGTAATCATGCGCACGGTGTCGCCATATTTTTCTCCAAAAAGCATTGTTGCTCCTGCTTGGCGTGCCTCTTCTAGCGGAATATTTCTAGCTTCTTCTAGGCGAATATTTTCTCTAATCTTCTGATTGACAATTTTTTCTACTTTTGCAATCTCTTCTTCTGTCATTTTCTGAAAATGTGAGAAATCAAAGCGCAAATATTTTTCATTGTTCAACGATCCTTTTTGCTGTATATGTGTGCCAAGTATTTGACGCAAAGCTGCTTGCAATAAATGCGTCGCCGAGTGATTATTTTCTGTTAATTCGCGTTTCTCTTTGTTCACTTCCGCCTTTACAGGAGCATCAATATTGCTAGGCAATGCCTTTACTATGTGAATAATAAGGTCATTTTCTTTTTTAGTATCCAGCACAGGAATTTTTTCTGTACCAAAAAAGAGCAAACCTGTATCTCCAACTTGCCCTCCACCTTCTGGATAGAAAGGTGTTTTATTGAGCACAATTTGAAATTCCTCTCCTTTTTTTAGCTTCACCGTTCTATACTTTACTACTTTGGCGTGTTCCAAATGAAGAGCATCGTAACCTAAAAAACTAACACTAGGGTCATCTATTAAGGTTGTCCAGTCGCCAACTTCTTTCTTAGCATCATCCCTAGAGCGTTCCTTTTGTGCTTTTAGTGCTTTTTCAAAGCCAATTTCATCCACTTTAAGCCCTCGCTCAGAAGCCAATAGCCGAGTTAAATCTATTGGAAAACCAAAAGTATCATACAATTCAAAGGCAGCTTCCCCATTGATAATATCTCCTTCAATTTCAATATCTTCAAATCGGCTGAGTCCGTCTTGTAAGGTGCGTAAAAATGACTTTTCTTCTTCTAAAATTACCTTTTTAACAAAACTTTCTTGTGCTTTTAGTTCTGGAAAAACATGCTCAAACTCACTAGCTAAAAGAGGGATTAGGGTATGTAAGAAAGGCGTTTTAATGTCTAAAAAAGAATAATAATAACGAACAGCGCGTCGAAGTATTCTTCTAATGACATAACCTGCACCAGTGTTATTAGGCATTTCACCATCCGCAATGGTAAAGGCTACTGCTCGCAAATGGTCGGCAACCACACGCATGGCAATGTCTGACTTTGCCTCTAAATCATATCGAAAAGTGTAAGATTTTCCTGACGCTTTTGAAATAAAATCAATAAAAGGTGTAAAAATATCGGTGTCGTAATTAGAAGTTTTGCGTTGAAGTGCCATTGTTAGGCGTTCAAAACCCATACCGGTATCCACGTGCTTATCGGGTAGCGACTCAAGAGAGCCGTCCGCTTTTCTATTGAATTGGATGAAGACCAAATTCCAAATTTCTACCACTTGAGGATGATCCGCATTGACTAAAACACTTCCATCCACTTTAGCTCTTTCTTCCTCCGTGCGCAAATCAACATGAATTTCAGAGCAAGGTCCGCAAGGTCCAGTATCGCCCATTTCCCAGAAGTTTTCTTTTCTGCCGAATTTCAAAATGCGATCTTCTGCCACCCACTTGCTCCAGAAAGCAATCGCTTCCTCGTCCATAGGTAATTGATCCGCTTCGTCCCCTCTGAAAACAGAAACATAAATTCTATCCTTCTCTAAACCATAAACTTCGGTAAGCAATTCCCAAGCCCAATTAATCGCTTCTTCTTTGAAATAATCGCCAATAGACCAGTTACCAAGCATTTCGAACATCGTATGGTGGTAGCTATCAATGCCTACTTCCTCAAGGTCGTTGTGCTTTCCACTAACGCGTAAGCATTTTTGAGTATCGGCAATTCTTCTATTGTCAGGAATTTTGTTGCCTAAAAAAAAATCTTTGAATTGGTTCATCCCAGCGTTGGTGAACATTAAAGTAGGATCGTCCTTGTTGACAATAGGCGCTGAGGAAACAATTTTATGTTTTTTTGATTCAAAAAAATCCAAGAATTGCTGGCGGATTTCTTTAGAAGTCATCGTCTTAGTCATTGCTCGTCTGTTTTATCCGTTTACGTTTATTATTATAAAAACTATTTCCTGTATTGTTCTAAAGATTGCTATCTAAAAGGTGGTCAAAGGTAGCTATTAGTGCGGTTGTTTGTCATAAATTAAATAGAATTTTTTGGTGAATTGATTGTAATATATACATTTTTTAATTTCTTTTAATTGCTCATGGATTACGCTTCGATATTCCTTAGAAGGGCACAACATCATTTTTTTCTGTTTCTTTTGGATATTTCAATCTAAATACTATCTTTGCATCGCTGCATAAACTAAAACATATCCAAATTCCTAGTAAAAGCCTAGTTTTAGGTGAAAAACACTCAAGTAACGGAAAACAATTTTGTAAGACAATCAAATCAACATGGCTAGGGAAAAATTCATTTACAACACACAAACCCTTCGTTATGAGAAAGTAGTAGAAACTTGGAGTCAAAAGATTGTAAAATCTATATCCATGTTTTCTGTTGTCATCGTAACGGGATTTCTATTTTCACTTGTTATCTACAAGGTGTTTCCTTCTCAAAGAGAGCAACAACAACAAGCAGAAATCAATGAATTGAACCTTCAAATTCAAGAATTAATAGGCAACATTGATAAAATGAGTGTAGCCTTGCAAAGCATTCAGCAACGAGATGCAAATGCTCACCGCATGATTTTTGGTATGAACCCAATTGACAAAGGTATCTGGGAAGGTGGTGTCGGTGGTCAAGATAGAAACATTGATGTTAGTAAATTAACCAATAGCGGTAAACTACTATCCGTAGCACTAGAAAAATCTGATAAGCTAAAAAGACAACTTGCGCTCCAGTCTGAATCGTTAGATTCAATTATGCTGAAAGCCAAAAATAAAGAAGACTTCTGGGCTTCTATTCCTTCCATAAAACCCATTCGTGAAGACAAACTAAAGAAAAATATAACTATTCTTTCTGGTTTCGGGATGCGTGTACACCCCATACACAAAGTACGCAAAATGCACTTAGGGTTGGACTTTACAGCACCAGCAGGTACAGATATACAAGCCACAGGTAAAGGAAAAGTAGTAGAAATAGAGCAAAAAACAACAGGCTATGGTAACTATGTAGTCATAGATCACGGTCATGGTTATAAAACCCTTTATGCGCACATGGGACGTGTTGATGTGAAGGTAGGAGATAAAGTATTGAAGGGTCAAACTATCGGGAAGGTAGGTAGCACAGGTACTTCCACTGCACCTCACTTGCATTACGAAGTAATTTATATGGGCAAAAAGGTAAATCCAATTCATTATTGCATGGATGGATTAACACCAGAAGAATATCAAGAATTGGCGGATGCTGCTGAGGCAATGAATCAATCCTTAGATTAAAGGTTAACTTTTATTTTAATTAGCTTTTCCAAAGTTCAAGTCTTTTGGAAAAGCTAATCTCTTTTACTCCGCTACCAATAAATACTTGTTCTTCTTCCCGTTTTCTACCATAATGTAGCGACCATGCAACAATGATTCATGGTTGATAGTAGCTTCATGTTGACTTACCTTTTCCTTATTTACGGCAACAGCATTAGCTTTAATGGCTCTTCGTGCATCTCCTTTGGAGGCAACAATATTAGTGGCTTCTGAAAGCAAATCTACAATACTGATTCCATTGATAATCAAAGACTTTTTTATTCTAAAACTTGGTATTTCTTCTGTCACTGTCCCCAATTCATCCGCATTCAGCGAAAGTAATTGATTGCGATTAGCCTGTTTGCTAAATAGTAAATCACTCACATTCAGCACAGAATCGTAGGCTTCCTTTGAGTGCACTCTAATAGTAAGTTCTTCCGCTAATATTCTTTTTAGAGTTTGAGGATCGTTGCTGTATTGGGTTTCTAAGGCTTCAATTTGTTCTCTCGATTTCAAGCTAAAGTAACGCATAAATTTAGCCAAATCCCTATCGTCACTATTAATCCAAAATTGATAAAAACGATAAGCAGAAGTCATTTTTGAGTCAAGCCAGATATTGCCCTGCTCTGATTTACCAAACTTCGTGCCATCTGCCTTAGTAAGCAAAGGAGTAGTCAACGCATAGGCTTTTTCACTCAAGTTTCTTCTTATAAATTCCGTTCCAGAAGTGATATTCCCCCATTGGTCAGAGCCACCCATTTGAAGCGTGCAACCATACTGATGAAAAAGGTACTGATAATCATAACCTTGCAACAGTTGGTAGCTAAATTCGGTAAAAGAAATACCTGTTTCTATTCTCTTTTTTACGGATTCCTTAGTCATCATGTAATTGACAGTCAGTGTCTTGCCTACTGTCCGTAGGAAATCTAGCACATTCATATCTTTATAAAAATCGTAATTATTGACTACGATTGCCTTATTGTGTCCTTCTTCAAAGTCTAAGAATTTCAAGAATTGCTGCTTTTGAAAAGCTAGGTTGTTATCCAATTCTTCGTATGTTTTCAACTGCCTTTCTTGGTCTTTTCCTGAAGGGTCTCCTATTCTACCTGTTGCCCCCCCCATTAAGATAATAGGCTGATGTCCAGAAAGTTGAAACAACTTCAATAGCATAATTTGCACATAATTACCAATGGTCAAAGAAGGCGCTGTTGGGTCGAAACCAATATAACCTATTTTTTTACCTTCCGATAGGTGTTCCTCTACTCCAGGTGTAGCGTCTTGCAACATGCCGCGCCACTTCAATTCTTCAATAAAATTCATGTCTTTTACGTTTGAGCGTGGCAAAAATAGTTGTTTTCATTCAGAATGACGCTTGTGTGAATCATTTAGGTACAGAAAAGTAGATTTATTCCTTATTATTTTTTTGAGGACGTAATGCAATTTTAATTTTTATCCTTTAATAAATGAATTAAGTTTGCATCAAATTAAAAAGAGCTAATTGAAAAAAGTCGCATACAAGCATTATTATAATGCTTGGTATAAGAAAATGAGAATAAAACAAAGTGCAAACAACGGTATTTTGTTTTATATATTTTATCGCTATTTTTATAAGCCTAAAAAGGGACGCTGGCAGAACTATTAGACAATTATTCTACCTCGCTACTACATCAACTTACTGTGATTCAAGTTGGTGCTAATGACGGCATTACACACGACCCCATTCATAAATTTATAAAACGAGATGGGTGGAAAGGAATATTATTAGAACCTCAGAAAAATGTTTTTTCTACATTAGCTTATGCTTACCATAAAAATAAAGACATTATCACGCTGAATGCTGCTTTGGACAAACAAGATGGGGAAAGAGCTATTTATAAAATAGGATTTTCAGAAGCACGTTGGGCAAGTGGATTAACCAGTTTTGATAAGACAACTATCCAAAAAGCTTTTACCTCAGGTTATGTAGCTGCTAAAGCGGCAGAAGAAGGGCTAACTGTACCAACAGAGGAACAGCATAGAATAAAGGCTGAATTAGTTACGCTAATTTCACCCAAAACCTTGCTAGAAAAATATAATATTCACCAAATAGATTTACTGCAAATTGATACAGAAGGTTATGATTTTGAGATTATAAAAATGTTTGATTTGACTCAAATAAAACCTGAATTGATTGTATTTGAAAGCAAACACCTCTCTGATAAAGATAAAATTACTTGTTTTGAGTATCTGAAATCATATGATTATCAACTAAAAACATTTGGTGCTAACACCGTTGCTCTACAAAAGTCAAACACTTTAACACAATTATTGGTGTGAGCAACGCAAATTGTTGCTAATTTTAGCCGATATAACTGCTTACTTATGATTATGCAACGACTGATTACATTTGCTTTATCATCTATATGTTTTTTGCTATGGAATTGCGAGCAACCTTTCGTAAGAGAGGAACAGGTGGATGCCGTTCCCTACGATTGGTTTTTTACACAACGTGCTTATCCTTTTGAAACCATAAACCACAAGGTATATCATCAGGAATTGCATCGGGTGCAGTCAGAAGAATTAGCAATAGTCGAATCCAGAAATGAAGAAACTACTTGGGAATCCGTCGGACCTACTAATATCGGTGGTCGCGTTACAGATTTAGTGATTCATCCTAATAACGCAAACATTTTATTTGCAGGCACTTCTGCTGGTGGCATTTTCAAAACTACCGACCGTGGTCAAACTTGGAAACCAGTATTTGATAAAGCAGGAAGCCTTTCTATCGGTAGCCTTGCAATGGCTGCGTCCAACACGCGAGTGCTATACGCAGGTACAGGCGAAGCCAATGGAGCAGCTGATTCAGGCGCGTTTATAGGCGATGGTATGTACAAATCAACAGATGGTGGACGCTCTTGGCAACATATCGGGCTAGATAGTTCTTTTCATATTGGTAGGATAGTGGTTGACCCTTTTGATGAGCACCACGTTTTTGTGGCAGTGGCTGGCTTAATGTATGGCAAAAACAAAGAACGAGGACTTTATGAAACAAAAGACGGTGGCAAATCTTGGAATAATATCCTATTTATCAGTGATTCAACGAGTTGTATTGATGTAGCTATCAACCCTCAAAATCCAAATATTATTTATGCAGCTACTTGGGATCGCATTCGCCGACCTTGGGAACGCCAATATGCAGGGAAAAACTCGCGCATCTATCGCAGTAAAGATGGTGGAGCGACTTGGGAACAACTTACTACTGGCTTAGCTCCAAACGTAGCCGAACCAGGTCGTATAGGCATTGCCATTTGTGCTGCTCAACCAAATGTACTTTATGCCAGTTTTACTCAAGATGCTAGAAGTAATAAGTTTGAAGGACTTTACAAAACAACTGATGGTGGCGACACTTGGCGTAGGACAAATGACTATTTCTTGCAAGGGATGTATAGCGACTTTGGTTGGTTTTTTGGTAACGTTCGGGTTGACCCAAATAATCCTAACATTGTTTATGTACTTGGGGTAAGTTTGATGAAAAGCACAGATGGTGGACAAAGTTGGAAACGCATTAACAATGGCATTCATGTGGATCAACATGCGTTAGAAGTGCTGCCTAGCAACTCCAATTTTGTAGTTGTGGGCAACGATGGTGGCTTGTATATTTCTGAAAATGGTGGCAATACATGGCAACATTCCAAAACGCTTGCCATTACTCAGTTTTACAAAGGTGAAGCAGCGCAGTCCGTCAATAATCATTACTACGGCGGCACTCAAGATAACGGCACGGTGATGACTAATGATGGACAATGGGGGAATTGGCGTGGTATTTTAGGTGGTGATGGCTTCCATGTGATTGTTGACCCTAATACGCCTGATATTATGTATGCAGAGTACCAATGGGGGAATTTGTTTCGTTCGTTTGATGGAGGGCAGAGCTTTCAATGGGCGCGCAACGGCATCAATGAAGCGGAACGCAGGAATTGGAACACGCCAATTAAGCTAGACCCCAAAAACTATGCGGTGCTTTACTATGGCACAACTCGCCTTTATCGCTCTGACAATCGAGCAAGTAGTTGGGTAGCAATTAGCCCTGACCTCACCAAAGGGCAACATCCTAGTGGTAGCACTTTTTATGGCACGATTACCTCCATAGAAGTCTCACCCGCCAACGCACAAGTGATTTGGGTAGGCACTGATGACGGAAATGTACAGGTGACTACCAATGGTGGGGCTAATTGGAACTTAGTAACTCAAAACCTCCCCGACCGATATGTCACCAGTATTGCCGCTGACCAACAAAATCCCTTAAAAGCCTATGTTACTTTTTCGGGGTATAAGTCAGTGGATTATCTTTCTCATATTTTTATGACAGAAAATGGTGGTGCAACTTGGCAAGACATTTCTAATAATCTTCCTCAAGTACCTATAAATGAATTAATTATAGACAATAGCTATCCCAATAGGCTTTATATTGCGACAGATTTGGGCGTATGGTTTACTGAGAATTGGCGCGAAGGTTGGCAGCGATTGGGCAAAAATTTACCACTTACTGTAGTATCTGATTTAGTGATTCATAATCGCACAAGAACTTTAGTAGCAGCTACTTATGGGCGTTCTATGTACAAACTTCAACTGGACAAACCCAACATTAACTTCCCCGATGTAGCTTACCAAAACACTACTTTTTCTATTGCTCCCAATCCTGTTGCAATAGGTACGCAGATGCAAATTCAATTAGGGGCATGGGCAGCAGGAACTTTGGTCATTTACAATACCAATGGACAATTAGTGCAAAGCCTTCCTTTTGAAGGCAAGTCTATTAATGTAGTAACAGAGAAATGGCAGAAAGGCATCTATTTTGCTCAAATTCAGTCGAAAACGACTAAAGTTACTCAATCTTTTTTAGTGATAGGCGAATAAATATTGGTTATTAGTTAGTTAGTAACCAATATTTATTCACTTGAATATCAGGTTAAATATTAGCAAATCCTATTCATATGCTATGTGCAGCACATCGTCGAAATAATCGGCAAAATGTACATTGATTCCTTTCTTTATGTAATCAGGTAGTGCTTCAAAATCTCTTTTATTGTCAATCGGTAAAATCAGGTTGCTGATACCTACTCTCCTAGCAGCAATCGTTTTTTCGCGCACACCACCTATGGGCAATACTTTACCAGTGAGAGTTAGTTCTCCTGTCATGGCTAAATTGTTGGGAACAGGTTTTTGCATTGCTAAAGAGTATAACGCCAACGCCATTGTAATGCCTGCCGAAGGACCATCTTTAGGAGTAGCCCCTGCTGGAACATGTAAGTGAATCGAATTTTTCTTAAAAAAATCTAACTCAGGATATTGAACGCCCACTTTCCCTCTGACAAAACTGTATGCAATCTCAGAAGATTCCTGCATAATATCCCCTAACTGCCCTGTTCGCTTAAAGGTAACATTTTCCGAAGGAATATTTTTAGCTTCAATGTATAAGGTAGCTCCGCCCATTGAAGTATAAGCCAAGCCCAGTGCCACACCGACTACATTTTGATTGTAAAGCAATTCCGTACTAAAAATGGGTTTACCTAAAAACTGCTCTATTTCTTGAGCCGTTATTTCAAAGCCTGTAAATTTTCCCTCTGCCATTTTCAAATTCACCTTGCGAATGATTTTACGAATCTGCTTTTCCAGATTTCTTACCCCTGCTTCTCTAGCGTATTTATCCACTATCAAAGCTATTGCCTCTTCTGAAAATGTAATATCCTCTCTTTGAAAACCATGCTCTTCGAGTTGTTTAGGCACAAGGTAACGCTTTGCAATTTCCACCTTTTCCTCAGCAATGTATCCAGAAAGTTGAATAACTTCCATTCTATCCAGTAATGGCGCAGGTATAGTGTCTAACTGATTAGCAGTAGTGATGAATAGGACGTTAGATAAATCAAAAGCAAGGTCTAAATAATGATCTAAAAAAGTGCTATTCTGTTCAGGATCAAGCACTTCTAAAAGTGCAGAAGCAGGATCACCTCTAAAACCAGTCCCAATTTTATCAATTTCATCAAGCATAATTACAGGGTTGGCTACTTCTAAACGCTTCAAGGCTTGAATTAATTTACCCGGCATAGCACCAATGTAAGTACGGCGATGTCCTTTTATTTCTGCTTCATCACGCATACCACCTACCGAAAACCGAAAGAATTTTCTACCCAACGCATCGGCAATAGATTTGCCAATTGAAGTTTTTCCTACACCCGGAGGACCTACTAAGCAAATAATTGAACCTGCTATTTTACCGCGCTTGATGACACTAGCTAAGAATTCCAAAATATTGTCTTTCACATCTTCCAAGCCATAATGGTCTTTGTCTAGCACTTCACGCGCTTTTTTGATGCTCAAAGTATCTTCCGAATATTCATTCCAAGGTAAATCTGCTATTAATTCCAAGTAAGATCGCGTTACGTTGAACTCTGGGGATTGGATATTGAGTGTTTTGAGTTTTTCAAGTTCTTCTTTCACCACTTTAAGTGCTTCTTCCGTCAAATCTTTGACAGCTAGCTTTTTTTCTAATTTTTCAACTTCGCTTTCTTTATCTTCCTTTTCAATGCCTAGTTCTTTTTTAATGGCTTTGAGTTGCTCTCGCAGAAAAAACTCTTTTTGCTGATCAGATACCTTTTCGTTAATTTCATCTTGAATTTTGCGCTGAATTTTCGTCAACTCAAATTCTTCTTTTATCAGTTGAATTAATTTATTGGCGCGTTCACGCAGACCAAAAGTTTCCAACAACGCCTGCAAATCCTTTGATTCAGAAGTAAGCATATTAGAAATTACATCCATCGTTGAGCCAGGTGCATCGTAGTTAAGCTGTGCCACCACCATGTTTACCTGTTCTTTAAAAAGTGGATTTAACTTTAATAATTCCTTCAATTCGGAGCTAATTGCCATCATGTAAGCCTTCATGTCCATGTCAGGCTTTGTTTTTGGGTCGTAAATAGGCTGTATTTCCCAACGTAATTGAGGTTGAATAAGGGTTTCACTCTTTTTTTTAAACCTAGCTATTCCTTGCCCAATGACCTGCACTACCTCAGGGGCAATAGGCTGAACGCGATAAATCTGAAATGCAGTACCAACCTCGTAAAGTTCTGATTCAAAAACACGTTCACTGTTCCATTCCTTTGCATAAACTAAACCTGCAAAGCCGTTTTCTTTTTCCACAATTCTGCGAATAGCATTCAAATTGTCCTTTCCACTAAAGGTCAAAGGAATAGTCATGCCTGGGAAGACAGGGCGTTGCATTAAGGGCAAAATAGTTAAGTGCGTAGGCAACAAGTTATCTATGACCTGTAATTCATGGTTACTAAGTAGTTCGTTATCAAGTATAATATCTTCTGTTGGCATAGTTTCTTATGTTATGTTTATGAGTTTGTATAGTCTATAACAACTTTTTTGCCGAAACTACAAAACAAGCAATTATGGCAGGCTTGAACAAAATAAAGTGAAATTATGTCATGGAGGAAAATTGAACCTAGTTGGCGTTTGCAAAGATTTATTGTTTGCGATAATGCTTTATCCAGTTGTATGCTTCTTTTATTTTGTTAATAGTTTGTTTAGAAATTTTCTCTAAGCGCAAATTAGTTTTGATGGTTATAACATCACATAAGAAGGAGAACTTGATGAGCGTTGGTTTTTTAAAGCAACTTGTTTAAAGATAGCCCATTCCATTACTTCTTTGGCATGGACTATCTTATTCTTCTATCCTATCCTTTTACCAATTTTCTTCCTTCCTCTGTAAAAACTTCTAATTCAGCTAACAACTCTTTGGCTTGTAGCGCAATTTTGTTCAGTTCTTCTACGTTCTGATCAAGTTTTTGACGAATACTGGAAGCAACCAACACACGGTGAAAATCATTACCTGATTCTAGTACAGAAGTTACTTTTTCAATATTAATGGCTGCTTGCTCGTATGTTTTTTGCCAACGCTGTTCCAGTTCCTTGTTTTTAGCAAGTTCCTCGTTGCGCAATTTTTCATTGTAAATGCCTGAACTTAATTCTTCCAATTGTGAAAAGTAATCGGTAGAACTTTTACCTACTTTCTCAAAATCCTCCTTTAATTTTTTGTAGCGACTCTGAATATCGCGCCATTCTTTTTCAAAATCTTTAGAAGCCTTTTCCAAATTTGGATTTTCAGTTGCTAACTCTTTACCGGCAGTTTCTAAACTAGAAACAACACGCTCCGAGAATCGCTGACGATTTTTCTCAAAGGACTCTATTGAGGATTTTAGTACGTCCCCATATTTTATGGATTGCTTGGTCGTTTTCCATTTGCAACTGGAAACGCTGAATACAATGATGATAAATAGTGCTAGTGTGGCAATACGTTTTAACATAGTTTGTTGATTTATAGACTATTGAAATTCAACCTGAAAGAAAACAGGATTTTACGTTATTTTATCTTAGACACCTCTTTCAGCAAAAAGTTACACTGGACCATCATCTACTTTATCTTCCAAAATAGCTTGCACAAAAATAGGTAATTCTGAAAGAAGGTCATAACCCGTTGCATTTTCGATTTCATTAACTGTAACGCGGTACTCATGCCAAGGACGAAAATCCATTTCTTCATTTTTCATAATTACAGCAATTACGCGGGTACTAGCATCAATTCTTTGCACATCATTATCCCCTTCAGGTAAAACCACCACCACCTTCCAAACAAATTTAGGCACAGTAATCCGACCATTTCTACCAATAGCATCGCGTTCGCCATTTGAACCAATTCCACCAACGCCAAAACTGCCCATGATAATGTACAACTCATTACCTTTGAATGCTAAACTACGAGAAAAATCTTCAAGTGCTTTCCAAGGTCCTCTATTTTGTTTGGGTGCTTGTGGAAAAATATTGGTTAGTAAGAAAGTAGCCTCATTGTCAGTAAGTGAGCGAGTACGGTCAGCAGAAGGACAGTTGTGTCCTCTATCAAAGCCTGAGCCAGTATAATCAGAAGTCGTAACCCTGTTCCACTCTACTGGAATGGCAATATCGGTGATGAAAGTCTCATTGCGCGAAGCAGAGCCAATCCACGAGCGGTCTAAATGCCAGCTTACCCAGTTGGGAATACCTTTTTCATTGTTAAACGATAAGGTATATTGAGGGCGGTCAATCAAATAATTATTTGGACTTAAAAAACTAGCTTGTGCATTGGAAGGATTGCCCAAACTAAGCCCAGTGTTGGACTTACCATCTTCAATCTTAACCACTTCATCATCAAACAATCCACAACTGGAAAACAAGATAGTTATACTGAAAACTGCTGCTCGCAGAAAAGATGAAGACGGAATAGATTTCGAGTAAAGTATTAATAAAAATTTCATAATGATTTAATGTTTATATCGTATCAAAAAAACACTCGTCAAAGTTACATCAAAAAAGCATATCTCAAGATAAATGCAAGCGTCAAAGTATTAATTGGTATCCTAATATACGCTCAAAAACATAATAAAAACAAATACTTTCAAAAAAAAATGAAAATAAATTTAATTACGGACAACTTGATTTATGATACACTTGTTAGAGTTTGGAACATTACATCAGTGTTAATTCTGTGATTTATGCGAATAGATGATTTATTAGGAAGGGCTTTAAATTTGGAGTTTCTGAGTGCAGAGGAAGGCGTTTTCTTGTTTGAGCAAGCCACTACGGCAGAGCTAATGTACGTGGGCAATAAATTGCGACAGCACCATGTGCCTGGCAATATTGTGACTTGGATTATTGACCGAAATAGCAATACGACCAACGTTTGCATTGCTAATTGCAAGTTCTGTAACTTTTATCGCCGACCGGGACATGAAGAAGCTTATGTTACAAGTATAGAAGAATATAAGCAAAAAATAGAAGAAACTTTTGAATTTGGCGGTGAACAATTGCTCCTTCAAGGAGGACATCACCCAGATTTAGGATTAAGTTTTTACGTTGATTTGTTTAGTAAACTCAAGGAGTTATATCCAAACTTAAAATTGCATGCACTCGGTCCACCAGAAATTGCACACATTACAAAACTAGAAAAATCTACACACTATGAAGTGCTAAAAGCCTTGAAAGAAGCAGGTTTGGACTCACTGCCTGGTGCAGGTGCTGAGATTTTAAGCGATAGAGTACGCCGTTTGATTTCCAAAGGAAAATGTGGTGGACAGGAATGGCTAGATGTCATGCGCGCTGCACATCAGTTGGGTTTGACGACTTCTGCCACTATGATGTTTGGGCATATAGAAACTAACTTAGAGCGCATGGAGCATTTTGTAGGACTGCGACAAGTACAGTCTGAAAAACCAGCAGATGCCAAAGGTTTTCTAGCATTTATCCCTTGGCCCTTCCAAGACTATGACACCATTCTGCGCAATTTGAAGCGCGCTAGAAATAATTCCACAGGAGATGAATATGTGCGCATGATTGCAATAAGTAGAATTATGTTGCCTAATGTTGTCAATATTCAATCTTCTTGGTTAACAGTAGGTAAAAAAGTAGCGCAAATCACACTTCATGCTGGTGCTAACGATTTTGGTAGCATTATGATTGAAGAAAATGTGGTTTCAGCAGCAGGTGCGCGTTTCCGTTTCACTGCTGATGGTATTCAAAAAGCCATTCAAGAAGCAGGGTTCATTCCGCAACTGCGCAATCAGCAATATGAATTTAGAACATTGCCTGAAAACATTAAGCAGCAACAACTTGATACTGCTACTATGCTAGTAGATTAAGTGCTGTAAATAGCTAACATTTCAACTTTTCAAGAAAATAGTGCTACGAGTAATAAATCAGTAGCACTATTTTCTACTTTTGCAGTAAAAAAGCTTATGTCTCTATTTCAGCAAATTAATGAAACCCTTAATTCTATTCATACTAAAACTGATTTCCAACCAGAAATTGGCATTATTCTAGGTACTGGTTTAGGTGATTTAGCTAACGAAATAGAACAAGTAAAAGTCATTGATTACAAAGTTTTACCTCATTTTCCTGTTTCTACGGTGGAAAGCCATAAAGGACAATTAGTATTTGGGTACTTGGCAGGTCGAAAAGTGGTTGCTATGTCGGGTAGATTTCACTACTATGAAGGGTATTCTATGCAACAAGTAACCTTTCCTGTGCGAGTGTTGAAATATCTTGGCATTCAACATTTAATTATTTCCAATGCCGTAGGCAGTACCAATCCTAATTATGAAGCTGGGGATATTGTTTTTGTGAAAGACCACATCAATTTTCATGTGGAAAATCCTTTGCGTGGCGAAAATGATGAGCGCATCGGTCCTCGCTTTCCCGATATGATGTTTACCTACGATAGAAAGCTAAATGCTCGTGCATTAGCGATTGCAGCGTCGCATAACATTCGCGCCCACGAGGGGATTTATTTTGGTTGGCAAGGTCCAAATTTAGAAACACCAGCAGAGTATAAATTTATTCATTTGCTAGGTGCTGATATGGTAGGAATGTCCACTATTCCAGAAGTTTTAGTTGCGAAACATATGGATTTGCCCGTTTTTGTACTTTCCGTGGTGTCTAATAAATGTTTTCCTATTGAGGAATTAACCCCAACCACTTTGGAAGAAGTAATTGCAGTAGTGCAAGAAACCGCTCCTAAAATGGGTTTGATTGTCAAGCAGTTACTTCAAGAACTTTAGACTTTAAACAGCGGATGAATGTGCACTCCATCCACAAGTTTAAACTCATATACTTCTGGTATAATGCTGGTGGCAAGATAATAGCTTTCGATAATTTTATCCAAGATATGGTCTTTACTGGATGTTTTTATCAAGTTGATGGTACAACCACCAAAACCACCACCTACCATACGCGCGCCTAGCACTTCGTGAAAAGGCTTTGTTAAATCCACCAGTAAATCAAGTTCTGGAATACTTACCTCATAGTCATGCTGCAACCCATAATGCGATTGATAAAGGTATTGCCCTACTGTGGCAAGCCGATTCTGTAGTAAGGCAGCAATGGTATAATGCACTCTTTGATTTTCTTCTAATACGTATTTAGCTCTTTTATAGTCTATTGCATCAAGTTGATTTTCAAATTGACGCAGTAAGGTAAAGTCAACATTGCGCAAACTATTCACTTGAGGATGAACTGCTTTAATAGTGCCTACAGCACGCTCACAAGATTGTCGCCGCTCGTTATAACTTGAATCAGCTGCTAAAGAATGCTTAACTTTAGAATCAATTAAAACCAAACTATATTCACTTAAATGCAATGGGACATAACTAGAATGATTGGTCTGACAATCCAGTAAAATTAAATGGTTTGCTTTGCCATGCAAGGAGGCATAAGGGTCCATAATACCGCAATTCAAACCTACTCTATGTTCTGCTGCCTGAGCAATGAGTGCCATTTCTAAGCGAGAAATAGAAAGTTGATTAAAATATGCCAAACCAAAAATAAAGCCACTACATAAAGCTGCCGAAGAAGAAAGTCCTGCACCCGTGGGGATGTCGCCATGTAATACCCCGTGAACTCCCATAATATGATGTCCTCTTGCCTGCATTTCCAAGACTACTGCTTCTAAATATTTCGCCCAAAAGGGCAGTTCCTCGGGTTGTTTTTCCAAATCTTGTTGTTGAAGCGAAATAGTAACTGTTTGGTCAAAGTGAGGAGAATAAAGGGTCATTTCTTGCTGACGGTCATTTTTGCCCAGCACAAAATACATATACCTATCAATAGCTGCTGGCAGCACCCAACCATTGTTATAGTCAGTGTGTTCCCCAATTAAATTGATTCTTCCCGGTGCTTGAATAAGAACGTATTGCTCTCCAAAGTATTGCAAGTAACGTTGCACTAGAGATTGTAGTATAGTCATTTTTGTTTTTTCTATTCCCTAATCACAAATAAACAGTAAAACTTACAAACGGGCATAAAATTTTTACCCTCGCTTCGTTTTCCACCCGCTACCATTAGTAATAGGAACTTGCAAACGTTCTTCTTCTTGCAAGTAAGCATTTAAAGCAGCTAGTGCGGCAATCTGGCTTTCCGCTTGCTGTGCTGCTTTTATAGCATCAGGGGCGTAATGTATTTTCACAAAATGCGTATCAAACTTACCTTTTATGAAGGCATCGTGTTCCATCACAAATTTTCCGAAAGGCAGAGTCGTAGCAACTCCCTGAATAGCATATTGTTGAATGGCTTCTTTCATTTTTTGAATGGCAGCCATACGATTTTTACCGTAAGTGATAAGTTTAGCAATCATTGGGTCGTAATAAATAGGAATATCCATACCTTGCTCGTAGCCATCATCTACTCTAATTCCTTCACCTGATGGTTTTTGATAGTAGTCAAGTTTGCCCACATTTGGCAAAAAATCATTCAAAGGGTCTTCTGCATACACCCTTAATTCCATGGCATGACCTTGAATAGATAAATCTTTTTGTTGAAAAGGCAAAACTTCGCCTCTGGCAATATTGATTTGTTGTTCCACGAGGTCAATACCTGTAATGAGTTCTGTTACAGGATGTTCCACTTGTAGGCGTGTGTTCATTTCTAGGAAATAAAAATTGAGTCGCTCGTCAATCAAGAACTCTACTGTGCCAGCACCTACGTAATCGCAAGCCTGCGCCACTTTCACAGCGGCTGCGCCCATGGCGGTACGCACTTCAGGCGTTAGCACTGCTGAGGGAGCTTCTTCCACCACTTTTTGATGCCGACGCTGAATACTACATTCTCGTTCAAATAAGTGAACTACATTACCGTGCGTATCTGCAAGTACCTGAATTTCAATATGTCGAGGGGAGGAAATGTATTTTTCGATAAACACTGAGCCATCGCCAAAGGCGTTCACAGCTTCGCTAATAGCTCGACTCATTTGCGCTTCAAAGTCAGCTTCGCGTTCGACAATGCGCATTCCTTTGCCACCACCACCCGCAGAGGCTTTGATGAGAATAGGATAGCCAATTTGAGCAGCGACCTCCTTTGCTTTTGGAATATCAGTAATGGCTTCTTCCACACCTGGCACCATAGGAATATTGTATTTCTTGACCGCTTCCTTTGCTGCTAATTTACTACCCATCACCTGTATAGCATGTGGTCGAGGACCTATAAAAGTAATGCCCGCATCCTCAACTCTTTGCGCAAAAACAGCATTTTCACTCAAAAATCCATAGCCCGGATGAATGCCATCCGCTTTGGTTTGAAGGGCGGCATCAACAATGCGCTCCATTTTGAGGTAAGATTCTGAAGAAGGCGCTGCGCCAATGGCGACCGCTTCATCTGCAAAGCGTACATGAGGCGCATTTCGGTCTATTTCTGAATAAACAGCGACGGTACGAATGCCCATTTTTCTGGCAGTGCGCATGATGCGCAAAGCAATTTCTCCTCTATTAGCAACAAGTATCTTTTTCATATTTTATAGATAAATTCAATTTTTATGCTTTCCATCGTTCTTTTTGCACTTGATAACCGCCGAGTTGTTCTATTTGCTGGAATTGCTTCCATGCTTTTTCCGCTAATTTATCGGTTAGCTGTTCTATGTAGTAGCTCCCTGCTGCGGGGTCAATTACATGGTCAAAATGACTTTCCAGTTGCAGTAAATGCTGAACATTTCGAGCAATTCTTCTCGTAAAAGTCGTTCCTTCCATTTGTTCTTTACTATCAGCAGGCGCAATGTAAAGCCTATCCACTCCACCAATCACTGCGGACATGGCTTGTGTGGTGGTACTTATCATGTTTTGGTATTTATCTTCCTGAAGTGTACTTTCTGCAATATGCGCTTCTAAGATATTGATGGTTTCTACTTCGTAAGCCTCTTGTATGTTGTTCCAAAGTAACTTGAAAGCCCTTATTTTGGCAATGTTGAGGAAATAACTTTCACTTAATACTACTGAAAATTGTAAGGCATCTGTAAAATCTTCTGTAAAATAATGTAAATAAGCATTGGCTTTAGCAAGCATGGCAGCTATTTCTTGAATGGTATTTTCTTTTCCCTTATAAAATTCGTTACCATCAATAGGTAAAAAACTAAAATAAGGCAGTGCTTGCATGGCAAAACGCAGGAAAGATTCTACTTCTTTAAAATAAACCAATTCGCCGATATTGAGAAAATCGTTCTTAATGCTGCCTTTTATTAGTGCTGGATTTTGTTGTTTTTGCGAAATAACTGCCAATAAATTCTCAACAAACTGATGTGTGGAACTCAAGGAACAGTTTATTTCAAAGTGAGTAGAAATCCATTCTTGCTGGATACCATTCAGCAATTTAGCTAATTGGCTTTTATTGAGCACAACTGGCAACTTGAAGCAAAGCGCATTCACGCCACCTTCAAGTGCTTGAAGGGCTTGTGCATGGGCAGCGTCAACATCTTTTACAAAAATAGTTTCACCAATTTCCCAAGTATTGCGATTTTTGTAATTCGTAATTGGTAAAGGCGGCGTGGTCAAATCCTCTGGATGTGCAAATGGGGAAATTATTAATCCAAGCCCTAATTTCCAATCTAAATCCGCTATGGCTTTACCTTTCAAGTCCTGCTTTACCTTATCGAGCCATTCTGCTTTAGTAACCGGAGAGAAGACATCAAATAGTTTTTTTTCCATTTTTTGTTGAACTAATGATTATTCAAACTCAACCAGCAGTTGATTTTTTTCTACGGCTTGTCCTTTTTGAATATTAATTGTTTTTACGATACCTCCACCAAGTGCTTGCAGTGCATTTTCCATTTTCATAGCTTCCAATACTAATAGTATTGCTCCTTTTTCGACTGTTTGCCCAACTTCGATTGGAATATCTAACACCAAGCCCGGCATAGGTGCTCTCACTTCTCTTACTTTTTGTGTATTTTCAGTGGTTAATCCCATTTGCTGTACCAACTGGTCATAAGCATCAGCAATATTGACACAGTATTTTGTGCCATTCACTTCTAGTTGCACTTGTTTGCCATTTAATTCAACAGCATTGATGACCACCTTGTAGGATTGGCGATCGTTTATTAAATGATAACTGTTAGGCGTTTCGTTTACCCAATCCAAGTGTTGTGCAGTAACTGCATCCAACTTAAATTCGGTGTTATTTACATTGACCATGAAGGGTTTTGACATAGTTGTTGTGTTTTTTCGGCTTAAAAATAGTAAAATTTTAAAGTAAGTAATTTATATAATTTACAGATAATACGAATCCTTTGCATAAAAATTAAAACTGACTTAACATGAGTTCATGGAACATTGACTATAAATTCGTTAAAAATTCCAATATTTGCACTATTGTTGAATTATAAAAACAAAACAAACTAAATTATGGCTAAAAGAATCGCAATTAATGGTTTTGGTCGCATCGGAAGATTAACTTTTCGCAATCTAATGGAGATGGACGATGTAGAAGTAGTGGCTATCAACGACTTAACAGATAATGCTGTTTTAGCGCATTTGCTTAAATATGATACTGCTCACGGCAGATTTAACGGAACAGTTACTGCCACAGCGGACAAACTTATTGTTAACGGCAAAGAAATTATTGCCACAGCAGAAAGAGACCCATCTAAATTGCCTTGGGCGGAAAATAATATTGATGTAGTATTGGAATGTACTGGACGTTTCACAAAGCGATCAGAGATGCAAATGCATATTGATGCAGGCGCAAAAAAAGTAGTGCTTTCCGCACCATCAAAAGGTTCTGGGCATGTACCAACAGTAGTATTAGGCGTGAATAATCATGGCATTACATCAGAAGAGACCATTTACTCTAACGCTTCTTGCACAACAAACTGTTTAGCACCTTTAGTAAAAGTTATTGAAGATAACTGGGGTATTGTTGTAGGCTCAATGACAACTATCCACGCTTACACCGCTGACCAAAACTTGCAAGATGCACCGCATAGCGATTTGCGTCGTGCAAGAGCTGCTGCTCAAAATATTGTACCAACTTCCACAGGTGCAGCTTCCGCAACAGGAGAAGTAATTCCATCTTTTATCGGTAAAGTTTCTGCTATTGCTATCCGCGTTCCAGTTATTACTGGCTCTATGGTGGAATTGAATGTTGTAGTAGAAAAAGTACCTACAAAAGCGGAAATTAATGCTACTTTCAAAAAATATGCAGAAGGTGAAATGAGAGGTATCTTAGAATATTCTGAAGACCCATTGGTTTCTTCTGACATCATTGGCAGCAAATATTCCTCTATTTTTGATTCAAAAATGACGGATGTAAATGGCAATATGATTAAAGTAGTCAGTTGGTATGACAACGAAGCGGGCTACTCTGCACGTTTAGCAGAATTGACACAAAAAATTGCGTTTGCTTAGTCTTAGTTAATTTTAAATTACTGATGTTCATTTGAGCATCAGTAATTTGTCTGCTCACCAATCAATTAAAATCTTCTACCATGAAAATTAATTCAATCAACTTCAACGGCAAAAAAGCATTGGTTCGCGTGGATTTCAATGTGCCTTTGGATGACAATTATAATGTAACAGATGATAACCGCATTAAAGCGGCAGTGCCTACCATCGAACATATTTTGAACAACGGCGGTGCTGCCATTTTGGTGTCGCATTTAGGTCGTCCTGAAAAAAAATTATTGCCCGATGGCTCGATGAACAAAGAACGATTCACGCTGGAACACGTAGTGGATACTTTGCGCCAAAATCTACCTGGTCGCGTAGTAAAATTCATCAATGCCATTACTGGACCAGCCGTACAAGATGCAGCAAACAAGTTGCAACCTGGCGAGGTACTCTTACTTGAAAATACAAGATTCGATAAAGGTGAGAAAAAAGGCGATGAAACCTTTGCTCAAGCCTTGGCAGCATTGGCTGATGTTTACATCAACGATGCTTTTGGCTCTGCCCACAGAGAACATGCCTCCACAGCAACAGTAACAAAATTCTTTACTCCTGAGAATCGTGCCTTTGGCTTTCTAATGGAAAACGAAATCATCAATGCGACTAAAGCATTGAACAGTGATACTCGTCCAATTACTGCCATTACAGGAGGAGCTAAGGTTTCCGATAAACTCTTATTGCTCGAAAATCTACTAAACCGCGTGGATAATTTAATTATCGGAGGTGGTATGTCTTATACTTTTTCAAAAGCGCAAGGTGGAAAAATAGGCAATTCTATTTGCGAAGATGACAAAATGGAATTAGCATTGGATTTGCTCAAAAAAGCAGCAGCAAAAGGAGTGAACGTCATTTTACCATTGGATACGAAAATTGCAGATGGTTTTTCCAATGATGCCAATACCAAGTTCGTGGAGGCAGGTCAAATTCCTGACAACTGGGAAGGTCTAGATATTGGACCCAAAACGATTGACCTTTTTGGCAAAGTGCTTCTGGAATCAAAAACGATTCTTTGGAACGGACCAGTGGGCGTTTTTGAATTTGAAAATTTCGCCGCAGGTACACGCGCTATTGCTGAGTATGTAGCTAAAGCGACTGAACTAGGGGCTTTTTCGCTTATTGGCGGTGGTGATTCCGTAGCCGCTGTAAAACAAATGGGTTTGCTGGATAAAGTTAGCTTTGCTTCCACAGGTGGTGGTGCTATGCTCGAATTTTTAGAAGGAAAAGAATTGCCAGGTATAAAAGCAATGGAGGCTTAGTCTTTTTACAAAATAGCAGGGAGGAAAAGCCACAAAACGCATCCTCCTTGCAAACACTGGAATATACCTCAAGTAACTTTTACCCTACTAATGATATTGGCTAAAAGTCTTGGGAAAAAACGTTTAAGGTAAATTGCTAGTATCTCTGTTCGACCAATGTAAATTTCGTGCTTTCCTCTTGCGATACCTAGAAGTGCTTTTCGAGCAAAGACTTCAGGGGATAAGCCTTTTTCTTGCTTATTGTCCATTTTATTTTGAGGGCTTCCGTCGCCTGTTAGTGCATTAATGGAAATATTTGTCCTTATGTAGCCTGGCAAGATTAAAGTCACTTTAACACCATCCTTCACACTTTCTGCCCGCAAGGAATCGTAAAAGCCATGTAGTGCATGCTTTGAAGCGGCATAAGTGGAGCGCAAGGGCGAACCAATTTTTCCCACTACACTACTAACCGCAACAATGTGCCCTGACTGTTGCTTTAAAAAGTAAGGCAACACTGCTTTAGTAAGCCCAATAGCACCGAAATAATTGATTTCCATTATTTTGCGATCAACTGCTAGTGGAGTTTCTTTTGCCAAGCCTCGTTGAGAAATGCCTGCATTGTTCACTAAAATATCTATTGTACCCGTTTGTGCAATAACTTTTTGAGTAACTTCCTCAAAAACAGTAGATTGCGCCATATCCAATACTTGAACTATCACTTTTGATTCAGGATTACAATTTGCTTGCACGCGCTTGAGTTCTGCTTCATTCCTACTAGAAAGAATCAGATTTGCTCCTTCCTGTGCAAAAGCATAGGCTAATGCTTCCCCTAGACCAGTGGACGCCCCCGTTATCCAAACCCATTTATTGCTGAAATTCATTTTTTTTCTTGACAAGATAAAAAATCTTACTATTTCTATCTTTTCTTTTTCTTCCAAGGTGCATCCGCCTGCCAATCGCCTGCCATAATGCAACCATATGGCATAATCTCGTCCACTACTTCGCCTAGTCCAAAGGTTTTCATTTGGGCTTTAACGGTTTGTGCATTTTTATAAGCACTCGGCAGCTCGGCAATATCAATATGTCCAGAAAAAAAACGAATATCTAAATCTTTCGTTTCCTCCTGAAAAATTTGTTTTATCGTTTTATCCGCCTTGTTCTTTTTATGTTGACTTCTACTAATATTTCTACCTGCTCCATGTGGCGCAAAACCTAGATTATTGGTCGTAGTTACTCCTTTCACAATCAATACAGGTTCGCTCATGTTCAATGGAATTAAACGCAATCCATCTTTTCCATCAGGCACAAAATCATTATCTAAAGGAGTTGCACCTTTGGCATGATAGAACAAATCGTCTTTTTTAAACACAAAATTATGTTCATTCCAAAATCTATCTACTCCATCTATTTTGAACTTTTCAAGTGTAGCTTCATGGAGCGTTTCATGGTTCAATTTTGTCCAAGCTCTTATAATTTGCAAGGCTTCCCAGTAAGATTTACCTTCTTTGGTGTCATAAGGAATCCAAGCGTTTCGCGCTAAAGTCATAGGTGAAATCTCCTTTCTAAATTCCTCTGCCACTTTCATACCTTGCAGATAAAGAAACGCACCCAAACCTCGACTTCCATGATGAGTTACCATCATGGTTTCGCCTGTTTTATTAGAACGTCCAACGAATAAAAAGTGGTTGCCATCACCTTGCGTTGCTAAATGAAACCGAGCTAAATATAAACTTTTTGGATTATTTAGAAATTGATTTTCAGCTATCTGCGCTTCTAATACTCTAGGCAAAGTTGAAAATTCAGCACGCCCTCCACCGCCAAAGTGCGTTATCGAATGTGCAGCATCTAACACCGCTTTTGGTGAAATTTGCCCAAAATTGGTCATCATCACGGAGCAGCAAATATCCGCACTATGCATAGAGGGGTGAATCGCATTTTTAGCGATAGCCACACCACCCACTGGAATTTGCTCGCTACCCGTAGGGCAGGCATCAGGCATGATAGCTCCGCCTAGCAAAGTTGGCGTTTTCATCAGCTTTTCCATACCATAAATCACACTTCTCAAGTTGATGATTTCTTCTGGCGTTTCTGCCTCAATATTTTTGTAAAAAGGGACTGGTATTTGATGAGGCTCAATGAATTTAGGACTTACCGTGTCCAAGTAATCACGTAATTCATCGCCAGCTAAACGATTTTCGTTAGCATAATCCATTGCCGTTTTAAACCATTTTCCTTGCTTAAAACCTAAAGCAATTAAATCTTTTCCTGTTATTTTTTTTGATTTCAACGTGGTATTTTTGGAAAGCTAACAATGAAATATGCAAGTTGAGTTCCAGACGTTACTCAACTTGCACAAAAAAACTAAACATCACAAATTAAAACACCTTCTTTGAGCGCTGCCAATTTATCTTCATAAGTAGGTACAAACTCCTGAGCCACATAGCCTTTGTAGCCTGTTTCTAAAATAGCTTTCATAATGGCAGGGTAATTTAATTCTTGATTCATGTTAATTTCATTTCTTCCCGGTACACCACCTGTATGATAATGCCCCATATAATCTTTATATTTTCTAATCGTCGCTATAATATCGCCTTCCATCACTTGCATATGGTAAATATCATACAGTAATTTAAAATGAGAAGAGCCGATTTTATCCACCAGTTTTACCCCCCACTCTGTGTGGTCGCAATGATAATCAGGATGATTGACTTTGCTATTTAGAAGCTCCATCACTACCATTATATTTTTCTGCTCGGCGTATTTTACAATTTTGTCCAGTCCGATAGCGCAATTTTCAATGCCTTCAATATCTGTTTTATCTTTTTTATTTCCTGAAAAAACAATAATAGTTGGCACACCATTATCTGCTGCTTTATCAATCAAATCAATATAAGGCTGATATAACTTTTCGTGGAATTTTTTGTCATTAAAACCATCGGTAAGACTTGCCTGCGGAACTGTACCTAATGCACAGGTCAATCCGTGTTTCTGTAATATTGCCCAGTCATCGGGAGTAGTAATTTCAACGGAAGGAATACCAATTTCTTTTACGCCTTCGCAAAAAGCATTCCACTCAATACTGCCATAACACCAACGGCAAACGGAGTGGTTAACGTTACCTTTTAGCTTATCAACTTTCATAGTTTCTAACGTTTTAGACGCTTCAGTTGAGCATTTCGTAATGGGCGCAAGGGAAACAGCACCTATGCCCAAAGCCGCGTTTTTGATAATTTCTCTTCTATTCATCATTGATTCTTGTTTTGTGAATATAAAATTAAAAAAAATTATGAATGAACCCAACTACTTTAATCCTTATTATCTTTGAGGCTGTTTTACAGCCATGCAATAAAATGTCGTTTTTTCGTTTTATTGCTTGACTTTAGAGTTGTTTTTTTGTTTACTCAATTTCTATTTACAATGCAAAAAATACTACTTGCCTTTTTGTTCAGCGCTACCTACTTGCATGCACAAGTTAGCCTAGTCTATCAAATGCCAAATTGCGACGACATTCAAAATGCTTTTATCTTTGAATTTAATGGCTTCGATTTCAAGCAAATAGCTATCATCGAACGCAAAGACTCTATTCGTTTAGTAGCTACCCTACCCTCTAGCGAACCTCGATTTTATTACATTGGAAAAACCAAAGAAAATTTGCTTCCGCTTATTTTAGGAACAGAAAAGGAAGTGGTCGTTCGTTCAGAATGCAACGATTTTCGTCAGATTCAAATACTTTCCTCTGATTTGAATAAAGGATATGATGAAGTACGTGGTGGACTTAATCAAATTGGCGCACAGATGTCGAACTTGATTCGGCAGTATCGTTCATCGCTCAATGATTCAATGAAATTGCAAGCTGTTATTGAAGGATTTGCCAAATTGGACGAAAAAAGATTGGCGCTACTAAACGAGGCTAAAGAAAAACATCCCTACTTAGGTGAGGTAGTTGCATTCAATACTTACTTGTCATACCACAATAATGGCAAGGGCTACGCCACAGAGCAAGAATACTACATGAATGAATTTTTTCGGTTTGTAGATTGGAAAAAGACAGATTATAATTATTTGGCTTGGGTATATGAGAGCGTGCGCTCCTACACAAGCACAATCAGTATGTTCCAGATGCCTGACTTGACACACAAAGCTGTTTTAGAAAATATTTTAACGGATATTCCTGCTGATTCACGCACTTTTCAGTTGGCACTTTCGGGTATAATCACCTCTTTAAAAACCAGCAATCACCCGAATTTTATTCATTTTTCAGAATTATTCATTGAGAAATACAAAACAAAAGACCCTAACTTAGTGAAGCCGCTTGAGCAACAAATGGCATCTTCCCGTTCTTTCATTATTGGTGCTGAAGCCCCTAATTTTGGGCAGCAAACTCCAGATGGCAATACCTTGGAACTTGCTGATTTAAAAGGGCAAGTGGTGCTCATTGATTTCTGGGCAAGTTGGTGCGGTCCTTGTCGCCAAGAAAATCCAAACGTGGTAAGAATGTACAAAAAATACAAAGACAAGGGTTTTGAAATTTTAGGCGTAAGTTTGGATAGAACCAAAGATGCTTGGCTGCGTGCCATTCAAGCGGATAACTTAACTTGGCATCATGTGAGCGACTTGAAAGGTTGGACGAATGAAGTAGCGCAACTTTATGGCGTAACTTCTATTCCACACACGGTTTTAGTGGATGCAGAAGGAAAGGTTATCGCTAGAAACTTGCGAGGTGCTGCTTTGGAGGAAAAACTAGAATCTATTTTTGGTAAAGCGAATTAGCATATTTTGTTTCTGAGTTAGAAAAGCAGTTTCTAAAATTACTTTTCTAACTCAATTCTTATTTCTAGTATTTTATTTACTTCTTTACTTATTTGTTGAAATAGTTTTTCTTCTGGCTGTGTAGCGTCCAAAATGACAATATTTTCTGTTGATTTAACAGCGCCGATAGCTTTGTAGTAGTTGCTACGCACTTGAGTGAGGCGGTCTTTTGTTTCGTAAAGGTCAAAAAAAGCTCTTGTCTTTCGGATGCGCTCTAGGCTAACTTCAGGAGAAATATCCAAAAAGAAAATAATATCGGGACGCATCAATTTGGAACATTCACTATTAGCAGCAATCACCCAATCCATTGGTACATAAGCACTATGGTAGGCATAAGAAGACAGATAATAGCGGTCAGAAATAACCAATTTTCCTGCCTTTTGAGCTTGTAACATTCCATTGACAGGATTTTGTATGTGGTCAAGGCGGTCTGCCAAGAAAAGCGCAGCCATAGTGCGTTCATCGAGTTGCAGTCGCTTATTGAGTACGTTTCTAATCAAGCTGCCGATTGGTCCGTCCGTAGGTTCTTTAGTCAGATAAAATGATATATTTTGTTGCTGTAAGTGCTGTTCTAGTTTTTTGAGTTGTGTGGTTTTTCCAGCGCCATCTATGCCTTCAAAAACGATAAACTTTCCTTGTTGCATTGTTTTTTTGTTGAAGTAAAAAATAGTTGGTCAAATTGCATAGTGTCATACAATTTGTTTACGCTAATTTATCTAAATTTCAGCTACCACACCTCACTTCACATTAGCCAAAGCACTTTCGCGTAATCGCTTGAGGAAAGGCGACGCAAAAATAAAATCGTGAAGGGTTTCATTATCACTTTCTAGCACTTCTGCTCTATGCCCTCGCCAAGCTACATCACCTTTGCTCAGAAGCGTGATATTATCTCCGATTTCCATCACCGAATTCATATCGTGTGTGTTAATAACGGTAGTTATATTTTTTTCATAGGTAATACTTTGGATGAGTTCATCTATTACCATTGAGGTTTTAGGGTCAAGACCAGAGTTGGGTTCATCACAAAATAAATACTTGGGGTTCAGGACGATAGCTCTAGCAATGCCTGTTCTTTTCTGCATACCACCACTAATTTCGGAGGGATATTTCTCATTAGCGCCCGCCAAACTTACGCGCTCTAGGCATTCATTCACTCTCTTTCTCTTTTCTTTAAGGGTCATATTCGTGAACATATCTAAGGGAAAGCGCACGTTTTCTTCAACACTCATAGAATCAAAAAGGGCAGAACCTTGAAAAAGCATCCCTACTTCCATCCTTACCGCTTGAACTTCTTTCCTGCTAAGTGTATTAAATGCAGTATCTCCATACCATACTTTTCCAGAAGTGGGCGTAAGCAATCCGACTAATATTTTTAATAATACTGTTTTCCCTGCGCCGCTTCGACCAATAATGAGGTTGCATTTTCCTTGATAAAACTCAATATTTAGGTCATTTAATACTTGCACATCGTCAAAGGACTTGTACAGGTTTTCTACTCGAATCATAGTCTTCCTGTTTAATATTTTGCTTTGCTTAGCAAGTGCTAAACTTATTGCACTTATGCTAACAAAATTAATTTTAAGAACAAATATGCGAAAATTCTAACGTAGTTCTACTACCCAAGTAGTTTCTGTTTTTCACGCTGAAATTCATCTTCTGTTAATATTCCTTTGCTTCTTAAATCACCTAGTCTTTGTAGTTGATCTAACAAATCGGAAGGTTTGCTTTGCAGCAAATCAGGCTGAGGACTTGCTAACTCCAGTGGTTGCTCCATTACAATTTCTACTTTTTCTTTTTCCTTTTGAGGAGGTGCATCCTTTGAGATTAGTCGGAAATTATTTTCTGCAAAAGCTGCAAATTCATCTTGTATTCTTATGTAGGCTAGTGCTTCATGCGATTTAATTTTCTCAAAATCGTTGAAGCCATAAGCTACGGCTCTGTCCAAGTGATAGATGGCTTTTTGAGTTTGTTCATTCAAAGAATAAGCACAGGCTAAATTAAAGTGCGTAGCTACATCCTTTTCATTTATTGCTAACACTTTTTGGAATAACACGATAGCATCGTCATAATCGAAGTCTTTAAATTTCTGAACAGCCTGTGATTTTAACTTTGTCAATTTTTCCATTTGTGCTTTTCGCTCTTCTTGTTGAAGCATCTCCTCTCGTACACGCATTTGGCGTTCGCGTTCGCGTTCCTCATTCTGACGACGACGCTCCTCAAATGCCACGTCCCGTTCTTCCGAACTTTTGCGTTGGTCGTACCGCTGTTCCATGCGTTGCTGCCAGTCGCGAGGTCTATCCGAAGAATTTTTATATAATTCTCGCCAATTATATTTTCCATCAAATTTTTCTTGTGGCATGGAAAAAAGTATAATCGCATCAATAAAACCAAGCACTGCCGAAATGCCAGTCATAGCAAGAAAACAATAAATAATACCTAAATAAATTTGCCCCAAATAAAAGCGATGAATACCAAAGGTTCCTAAGAAAAAGGCAAGCACCGCTGCTATATTTTTATCTTTCATAATCGTAAAAAATCAATTCATTACCAGAATAACATACTAAGCCACAAAATGGCTTACAAATTAATTAAATACTCACATAGAAACGCTAATTCTTTAGACAAAACGTACATTCTAAACGAGTAAAAACAAAAAACATTTACCTTACGATTACACATAGTGCAGTTTAGTCCATTAATAGCTTAGTGGAAAGGGCATATGCAGAGACCTAAAATATTCATTATTTAGAAGATGTATGCTGGCTTAAATAGAAGATACTATCAATTAGGCAAGCTAACAACAATGCGATGAATATCCTCATATTGCTGATAATCAATCAATAAGTTATTCATATCTGCTATTTTTTTCACAATTGCTAGACCTAGTCCTAGTGAACCTGAACTTTGATTATTTTTCCTAAATCGAACAAAGAGTTCCTCTGGAGATATATTTAGTGGCTTACCTGTATTTTCTACCAACAGTTGATGTGGCATAAGCATGATTTTTATCCAGCCATTTTCAATATTATGTTGAATAGCATTTTTAAGTAGATTGGCGACCAAAATATCTGCTAAAGCACTATCCATATTTATTTTTACGGCTTCAACGATATTGGCTTCAATAGTCAATTCTTTCAATTCAGCTATTTCGTTGAAAAGTGCCACATTGTGCGACACCACTTCTGAAAAGTCAATACTTTCTTGTGATATAAACTCTTGATTTTCAATTTTTGCCAGCAATGCCAGCGCCGTACTTAGCTTAGAAAGTTTGCTCAGAGCATGCTGCGAAGTTTCGATGAGTTCGGCTTGTTCCTCGTTGAGGTCGCTGCGCTGTTGTAGTATTTCTAATTTTCCTTTTGCTACTGCAATCGGTGTTTGCATTTCATGGGAAGCATTTTCTGTAAATTCTTTTAACGTTTGATAATCTTTCTTTGCTTTTGTCATCATTTTCTCCAAAAAAGAACCGATGCGTTTAAATTCAGTAATGTTGGTATTGGGCATAGCCTGTACCTGCTCTGATTTAATGCTGAACGTAGCTATGGAATGCAACAACTGCTCAAAAGGAGCAAGCAACTGTTTGGCAATCAAGATACTACCAATGATGAGCGCCAATACCATAAAGAAAAATAAACGCAGAACGATTTGTGAGACCACATCAAAAATATCGTCCTGCTCAAAAATAATATTAACGATTTCTAACTTATAAAATTTATCTTGAATGGGTAGCACCGCTGCTAACTTCCTGAACGACTCCATTTTGCCTGTCCTCTTCAAATAAATTAGCGTATCGCCAAAAACAGCCTCACTGCTGAAGCGACTGACGTACGCTAATGGGGTCATTTCAATATTATTATTTGCGTCTGTACCCCTCTGTGAGGTATCACGAACAGTATGGCTTTTTCTTTCTTTGAGGTGATATTCTTCAAGGTTTACATCTTCTAATGGCGTAATTTGTATGTTTCTAAATTCTATTTTTTCAAGTGCTACTTCATGTTCAATTAAGCTTCTCACCTCTCTTAAATCGCGTACTAATTCCCAATCCGTTTCTCGCTGAACGGCATTTCGCACTAGGTAAAAACTGGCGACACCGCCAAGTCCAAATACAAAAAGCGTCAATAGAAAATACCATAAAGAGGTTTTTACGATGAGCCGCATAATATAATTAAGGAATTTAAAATGACGAATTATAAAATCGCTGACCAACTAGATGGGTTAAGAATTTGATAATAAGCATATTAAAAAAGTAAATGGATACTTTATTTATTTTTCATTCTACAAGAAAAAACTTAATTTTCTTATTCACTAAATTTGTAACCAACACCGTACATTGTTTTGATATAATCCGAAGCACCGTACTGAATTATCTTTTTTCTCAAATTTTTAATGTGTTGATACACAAAGTCAAACGAATCCAGAAAGTCCACATTATCGCCCCACAGATGCTCTGCAATGACTTGCTTAGTCAACACTCTATTTTTGTTCGTTACAAAATAAAGTAGCAGTTCGTACTCGCGCATGGTTAACACAATTGGTTGATTATGAATAGTTACTTCATGGTTTTCTGTATTAATTGCAATTTCATTAAATTCAATCACCGATTTACCTTGCAGTTTTCTTCTTCTATAAATCGCTTTCAGGCGTGCATTCAACTCCGAAAGGTGAAAAGGTTTAGTCAAATAATCATCTGCCCCCATATCTAAGCCCACAATTCTATCATCCAGTGCATTTTTAGCAGAAACAATTAATACACCTGTACCTGGTTGACATTCTTTTACCAATCGAAGTACATTCAAACCATTGCCATCGGGCAGCATTAGGTCAAGCAGTACGAGGTCGTAAGCAAAAGAAACTACCCTATCCTGCGCCTCTTGGAAGTTAGCCGCTGTTTCGCAAACATATTCGCCGCCTGACAGGTAAGCACAAATATTTTTTTGCAATTCCTGCTCGTCTTCTACTATTAATACTTTCATCGTTTAAAGTTCTATCATAATGCTACACAAAAATAAGCATTGAATTTGAGGGAAATTTGAAGTTGCATTGTTTTAATTCTGAAGAAACATTATTACTTTTATCTCGTAATGTAGTGCAACACAATAAAACAAACTTAAAAATAAGCTTTCCGACACAAAATAACAATACTCAGTCAACTACTAAAAAAAACGTTTGGTAAAATTAGCACCAGCCTATCAATTAGGTTCGAGCTAATGCTATCAAACTATTTTTGAAACATTAAAGTCTGCTGAAAATGAAACAAAGTATTTGTTTGCTTATGGCAATCTATTGCCTATGCGCGTTTTGGAACGTGGGAAACGCCCAAAAATTCGATTCTATATTAACCGTCCAACTTACTGCACACGTTAGGGAGTATCCTCCTCAAATTGAATTGCAATGGATTCCAAGAAAGGATGCTGCTCAACATCGTATCTTCAAAAAAGAAATAGCTACTCCCGATTGGGGGCAACCATTGGTAGTGCTGGATGCCAATACTCAATCGTGGTTGGATACTGAAGTAGAAATAGGTAAAATGTATCACTACAAAGTAGAGCGAACAGGTGGCATACGCACAGGCACAGGCTACTTGAATGCAGGCATAAAAGTACCGCCAACTTTCAATAATGGTATTGCACTTATTGTGCTGGATACCACAGCATTACCACGAAATAATCCTTACTTTTTACAGTATCTCGACGACCTTCAAAAAGAAGGCTGGCAATACCGCTTGATAGCCACAAACAGAAATAATACCCCCCCAGAAGTGAAACAACAAATCGTAGCTGCTTATCAGCAGGATGTGCAACGCACCAATACACTTGTGCTTATTGGGCGTGTGCCAGTGCCTTATTCTGGTGCAGTCTATCCCGATGGGCATGGAAAAAACAGAGGCGACCATCAAGGAGCATGGCCCTCCGACCCTTATTACGCCGATATGGATGGCACTTGGACAGACCGCTCTACCACAGAAACCTCTGGTGCTGACCCCAGAAATCACAATGTACCAGGCGATGGCAAATTTGACCAATACAGCATCCCACAGCAACAAGTAGAATTGGGGACAGGTCGAATTGATTTTGCTAACTTGAGTACCTTTCTGCAAAGTGAGCTAACATTGCTAGAAAACTACTTCAAAAAGAATCACGCTTTCCGAGTTCAACAATTTGTACCCGAATATCGCGGTTTAGTGCAAAATAAATTTGGTAACCTCCCGGAAGGCTTTGGTCAGAATGGTTTAAAGAACTTCACCCCCATGTTCGGTGCAGAAAAAGTGAGTTACACCAAGTATTCCAAGCTAGCATCAGAAAGTTACATCTGGGCATATGCTGCTGGAGCAGGCACATTTACAGGCATTAACGGCATTTGCTCAGAGCAAGATTTGTTGTACGATTCGCTACAAGCTGTTTTTATGATGCACTTTGGTAGCTTTTTCGGCGACTGGGATCACCATGAACATAACTTCCTACGGGCTGCACTTGCTTCTGGTACAGTGCTCACCAACTGCTGGGCAGGTCGCCCAAATTGGTTTTTCTACCCTATGGCAATGGGCAAAACAATTGGCTATTGCACGGCACTTTCCATGAATAACCAATGGGGACATCACCTAACAGGACAAAGCGAGAGCGGTATCCACATGGCACTCATGGGCGACCCCACACTGGCAATGTATGTGGTGCAATCGCCCAGCTGCTTGCATCAAAAAACGACCACCAACACACTTGAATTTTCTTGGGAAGCATCTGATACATCCGTGGATGGCTATTTTTTATTGCGCCAAGTGCAAGGGCGAGATACTTTTGAGCTAGTGCATCCTCAACTTATTAAAGATATCTCTATTAGTATTCCTCTCGATGCCAATAGGTTAGAAAAAGCTACTTATTGGTTGCGCGCTGCCCAACTCATCGAAACTGCCAGTGGCTCATTTTACCAACTTAGCCCAGCAGTGTTGGCAACTAGCGATGTAGCACAAACCCTACCAGTGGAACTATTTCAATGGAAAGCCACCGCTCAAAACGACGGCATCCTACTCAACTGGTCAACTGCTACCGAAACGAACAATCGAGGTTTTGAAGTGCAGCGCAGTGCGGATGCCCAACATTGGACAACACTTGACTTTGTGGCAGGTAAAGGCAGCACAATGCAGCCCCAACAATATGTATTCAAGGATGTGCAACCCCTTGACGGCAACAACTACTTTCGATTGAAGCAAATAGATTTCGACAATAATTTTGAATACAGCCCTATTGCTAATGCTACTTGGCAAAGCCCCAATGGGCTTGCGATTCAAGTCTTCCCCAACCCCACTACGGACAACATCACACTCACTGGCGAAGCGTTAGACCACTACCACTGGCAACTCTTCGACCTTAAAGGCACACTGCTGACTACCTTTTCCTCACCCAACTCCAACACCATGAAGTTATCCCTAACTTCTTTTCCTTCAGGCACATATCTGCTCACTGCTCGAAACAATGACCAACACCACCATTTTCGAGTAAGCAAGGAATAACAACATCAGCAATACTACTATTCTTCTGCGGTTAGGCTACTTATTAGCTTAACCGCTTTTTTGTAGTTTTACACCTTTTTATTTTGTTAATTCTACATTAAAACATATATTACCGAAGTATTGATTCAAACAAATAAATCATAACAAATTAGCATGAATACAAACCAAAGAAATAACTCCACACGAGAAACCAAGATCACAACTCCTACTTACTTTATCAAAGGTGATGTTTCTGGTATTCAGGAGTTTATATTTAATGTGAAGTCGGAGAAGGCAGCGCGGGTGTTGAAGGCGAGGTCGGTTTTTGTGGAAATTTTAGCTCAGATTACATTAAAGTATCTTAAAAGCAAATTTCAAGTAACAACTAACGATTATTTTGAAGGCGGTGGTAGCTTCTACTTAGCAATTAAACACAATAACTTAGATTTCACACAAATCAAAACAATAGTCAAAGATAGTATAGAACCAACTATTAATGAACTTGCGGTTCCTTTTGATTTATATGTGGTGTTAAGCGTAGTAAAAGATAGTAATTATTGGGAAAGTTTGGCACAACAGTCCGAGATAGATAAACTTGGTAAATTTTCTTATGCTTTTGGAGATACAAATGTTTTTGAAAACGTCTTTGCTCCTTATGCTGCGGCAGAGAAAGATAACCATGATTGGTTAGGTTTTGCTCATGAATTGGTGAAACAGAAAATTGAGGGGAGACAATTAGATAATAATGAAGCGACTAACTTAAAAATCTTTGAGAAGGGTATGGAGAGTCTTAATACCAAAATTCAATTTATAGGCAAGGCGAATACCGCTCTTAGAGAAGTTAATTCAAAAGATTTCTTTTATAAAAGGATACAAAACAAGTTGCCTGAATGGAACAATAGCATTTACGATAGTTATAAAGAAAAAATAAAGCAAGAACTCGAACAACGCAATAGATATAATGAGGAAATAGAAACTATAAGACGTAACGATATTATTGATTTTTATTTTCTTGCTGAGTTTGCTAAGGAGCGGACAGGTACTGCAAAACTGGGAGTTCTAAAAATGGATGTGGATGATTTGGGTAAGCTATTTAGGGATCAAACTGATTTCAACGAAATCAAGAAGATTTCAAAATTATTGAGTAAATTCTTTGAAGAAGAACTATACCAACTACTGAAACACAATATTGAAGACGATAAACTTCAATATAATAGCACTAAACCGACTAGATATATTGACAATATTTACACCGTCTTTGCTGGTGGAGATGATAGTTTTTTTGTAGGTAGTTGGGATGTTATTTTTAAGTGGGCATTGAAAGTACAGAAGGCATTTGAAAAATTTGCTAAAGATAATCGCATTACACACAAAAAAGATGGAAAATATCCTACACTTTCTGCTGGTCTGATTGTGGTAGGAGCTAAATATCCTGTAGCTCAATTTGCTGAATTGGTAGAAGAAGCTATTGACGAGGCAAAATACAAGAATAACAATCAAACTTACAAGAACAAGGTCTGTGTATTTGGTCAAGTATTAACTTGGGAGGAATATAAATTAGCAATGACAAAAGCCAATGATTTGGCAACCCTTATTAATAAAGATGAAAATACATCCGAGAAACGTAGCTTATTGGAGCGCATTAAAAGAAGTGCTATTGGTTATGAAAAGCTACAAGAAAAAGCATTGAATGACGATTTCATTGCTCCTCCAAAAGTAGCTAGATTATTTTATTATCTTGGAAGAAGAGAAATCGAAAACGACATTATAACTAAACTGATAAATGCCTATGCTGAGGCGTTAATAAAAGCATTTTCCAATAAGCAGGCAACTAACCCGATGGTATTTCCAGTAGCTGCTCGTTGGGCAGAATTTTTAACTAGAAAAACAAATTAATGTTATGAGTAAAGGTAATGACAACAATCCGAAATTTGAATTTAAAGAGGAGATGGTTCTCAATATGCATGAGCACAAAGCAAACTTTGACGAGGTCGTAAACCATATTGAAAAGTTCGTAAAAGATTACGGCAAAGGGCTTTCTACCTCTCAGTTACGGAATATCTACGCTAAAATAAAAAAACTGGCATCGGAGAAAAACATCGAAGAAAAAATTTCTCAATTAAAATCTCTACGTCCACAGTTGGCATACATTACTGCCAGATTGACTGCTGATAAAGAAAATGGGAAGAAAATGATCAGCACTATGGATAGTTTGATCCAACAGGTGAAAACGAAGGAGCAATTTGATAATTTCATGTACTTCATGGAATCAGTAGTTGCTTATCATAAATTTCATCATCCTAAATCGGCATAAACCCAATTATTCATCAACACAAAAATCAATTCAATGCAACTCAAAGGAAAATTATTTATCAAAGGATACATCGTTACAGAAACAGGTTTGCATATTGGCGGCTCAAAGTCATCGCTAGATATTGGCGGTGTGGACTTAAATGTTATCAAAACCCCCAAAGGCATACCATTCATTCCAGGTAGTTCGCTAAAAGGAAAACTTCGCTCGCTTTTAGCCAAATTACATGGCTCGGTAGCTGTAGGAGTAAACAGTCTAACTCAGGAAGATAGAAGTAAAAATTTGCTTACAGACGAAAATATTCCCTACCTACTCAGCCTTTTTGGAAGCTCAGGGGATGACAGAGCGAGCAAAAGTGAGGAACTTACAAAAGTAACACGGCTTTTAGTGAGAGATGCTAAACTAGACGAAACCCACTTCAAAACGCTTTTCGATGAAGAACTAGAACTGGGCTATACAGATATAAAATGGGAAAACCGAATAGATAGAAAAACTGGAACAGCGAAAGACCCTCGCCAACTGGAGCGGGTGCCAGTGGGCGCAAGATTTGAGTTTGAATTGGTTTATGATTTGTATAATGATACTTCTAGCTCAGCCACTGAACCCAATAAAGCTAGTTGCCCTTCCTGCTTTTCTTCACAATCTACTTTACTTGATCTTCACCTAAGTGCTATCAAAACCGCTATGCAGCTCCTCCAAGACGACTATTTGGGTGGACAAGGCTCAAGAGGATATGGAAAAATTAGATTTGAAGATGTTCGTTTAGAACAGAAAGAGATTGCTAAGGAGGGATACAAAGTGTGTAGTTTGTATCAAGAGATTACTAAACATCAGATAGCCGAAATCTTTAATACCCAGAAAACTGAAGCAGCATGAGTGAATACCGAACCAATGCTATCATCCTAAAATGCCCACCGAGAGGACAGTTTCACTTTGGCAAAATTGCCTTAGATGTGGATACTTCCTTGAATGAAACAGGCATCTTGCCACATTCTGATACGCTTTATTCAGCTATTATTGCAACAGCATTTAAAGTATATGGCGAGGAAGCAAAAGAAGTGTTAGAATGGTTTGAAACAGGCAGTATCCTATTGTCATCAGCTTGTTATTGTATTGAG
>CALDYY010000018.1 GCA_937944245.1 uncultured Saprospiraceae bacterium
ATACCAAAACTACAAGAACAAGGTAAACCGTAATAGAAAATATATTCAAAATCTATCATTCCTAATTGGAATGGATGTAAATATGCAGGAAGAAAAACAAACAATTATTTTTGGAAGGCATCCTGTGGTGGATGCTATAAAGGCGGGACAAGTGCTGGATAAGGTCTTTTTGCAACAAGGCATGACGGGCGATGTAGAAAAAGCTATTCGGCAAGTGACAAAACAATATGGCGTTCCTTTGCAATATGTTCCAAAAGAACGCTTATCAAAAATGACTAATGGCAATCATCAAGGCGTGGTTGGAGTAATGTCCGTCATTAACTACCATCGTTTGAGCAGTTTGCTACCAATTATTTTTGAGCAAACAGAAGCCCCACTTATTTTGTTACTAGATGGCATTACTGATGTGCGTAACTTTGGTGCAATTGCTCGGTCGGCAGTTTGCTGTGGTGTACATACGATTGTGATTCCGATGAAAGGTGGTGCACAGATTAATGCCGATGCCATGAAAGCCTCCGCTGGTGCACTTAATTATTTGCCTATTTGCCGAGAAAACAATTTGCTTCAAAGTGTAGAACAGCTACAACTGGCAGGTATCACAGTGATGGCTAGTGCTTTAAGTAGTAAAAAGCAACTTTTTGAAGTGGATTTAACACAACCTACTGCCATTATTTTAGGTTCAGAAGGAGAAGGTGTAGGTGCAAATTTATTGCAAAAATCAGATGAACAGTTCATCATTCCGCAAAAAGAATTGACCAATTCCTTTAATGTTTCTGTGGCAGCAGGGATTATACTGTATGAAGCTATGCGACAGAGAATAGGGTAAAAAAACTCCCGATTTTTGGTCGGGAGTTCATCATATCAATATCAAAAAAACAGAAGGGTATCTCTTTTTATAGGAGTTGCTCATGAGTAATGTGTTCAGGTATAGTCCAATAATCCCAGACTTTTGCAACAGTTACAGCAATATCAGCTTGAATAGTGATTTTAGTTAATTCCATTATTAATGTGTTGTATTAGAAAATTAAGCAATTTGTGTATTGTCCACATACATAACCTCCCATTGATGACCGTCAATATCAGCAAAACTATCGTAGTACATCCATCCATGATCAGTAGCATCTCTATATCGTGTTCCCCCATTTTCAAGGGCTGCATTAACCATTTCATCTACTTGTGCTCGGCTTTCAACTTCTATTGCTGCTAATACTTGTGTTGTAGAGGTATCGGCAATAGCTCTGTTAGTGAAAGTGGAAAATATCTCATGTGTTATGAGCATTGAATAGATGCTGCCATCGTTTAGTACCAAACAAAGTGCCTTGTCGTCGCTGTAATCTTCGTTGAACGAAAAACCTAGTTTAGTCCAAAAGGCTCTTGTTCGGTTCAGGTCTTGAACAGGTAGGTTAACATAGATTGCTTTTACTTTCACGATTAGTGATTTTAGGTTAACAAATTATTAGATATTACTCACTCGGCGTATCACTTTATAAAGACGTGTGTATTCGTTTACTTCTTCCACAAAAGGATCGTACTCTAAATGATTAGCAGAAATGAGCTTCAAACGCCTTACTCTGCCTCGGTCATCTAATATTTTTTGTACGTATTTCACCCAAACTGCACCGCTACTTTTTATGGCATATATTTTATTGTCTTGTATTTCAGAAAGGGCATTAATAGCTCTACAAATGACTAAATCGCCATCGTCAATAACTGGTTCCATACTGTTTCCACTAATCGGAAAGGCAACCAAGCCATCGCCCGTAATACCTGGAAAGGCAAAATAGCGTAGCTTCTCTTTGTCGTTACCCACATCCACAGCAGTTCCCGCAAATGCTTCTGTGGTCGTAAGCAAAATATTACCCGTTTTTGTTTCTATGGGTTGTTGATTGACGGTCGGTAAGTCTATGCCAAAGGGTGTACCAATGCCATCCAATAAATAGGATTCATTGATACCGTATTCTCGACAAACAATTTTTGCATGCTTATAGTCAATTACTCTTTTATCATCAGGGTTTAGGAATGCTCTAATGATATGCCCGTAAGAGCGATTCCCTAGCACTCTTTCTGCGAAATCACCCATGCCTTTACCACTTCTGTCGTTTTTTACAACGTCGCCGCGCTCTTCCAATAAATCAAAAACCTTAACAAAGCGTTCATTTAATTCTAAACGATCTGATCCAATCATAATTTTTAGTCTTAATTCTACACAAATTTAACACAAAAAATTTTAAAATACAATATGTTAGCACAAAAAAATATTTTTGTTTGAAAATAATCTTTTATGGTTGAACCTTAGAACTTGTTTAAAAATTTTATTTAGGCGATTATCAATAGATTGTGGTTATGCTAATGTAATGTTCGTAAACTACTGGTTTTCAGAGATTAAAATTTAGATAAGCTCTTCGTTAATGTAAGGTTAAGACGCAAACTTCATTATAAAATATGAATATCTTTGTAAAAAAAATGGTATGAAATCTGTTTGTATTTTCTTCTTTCTCTTAGTGTCTTTAAAAGTGAACGCTCAGTTTGAAAAGCAAATTACTATTCACTTCTCTGATAGTTCAACTATCTCAATGGATTCAATAGATTATTTTCTTGTTCGTTCGTCCACAAGTAATTTCGAAAAATTAAATCCTGTTGGAAACATGCTTCAATTTAAAGGCGGTGAATTTTCTATTGATGAGTTTTCTATCATAGCAATCAAAAACAATTTTAGACACTCAGAATGCGTCGTTTTTCTGGATGGGACTAATGTTGAAATGAAGCTGACTATCGACGACGGGATAATGTTTATAGACACGATTATTGGGTCGTCTTTAATGTATGATCTTGATGTTGTTATGAAAAATTTTAACACAAAGGTACGAGACACAGAAGAAGAATTGTTTAATGATTTAAAAAATTTATTTGAAGACTACGTTAATAACATTTTCGGAAAAAGACTACTAGATTATTTGTTTCAATTAAGTTTAGGAAGTAAAGAGAGATTAAAAGAATTAAAATTGATTCTTGATAAGCAAAGCAAAACAATGCGAGAGCATGATTATTACAATAATTATCACAATATTCTTTACACTTTAGTCGATATTGGGAAAATAAATCTCAGTAAACTTAAACTGGTTGATTTCGAGGGTAAAAGAGTGAAAATAAAACATTCAGATAAAAATTTACTCTTAGACTTCTGGTTTGTTGAATGTCCTCCATGCCTTGAGGATCATAAACTTATCATAAAAAGTATAGAGAGTGACTCTTTTCCTAAAGATGTAGTCTTAATTGGAATTAATCCTATCAATGTATCTGATGATAGAAGACCTAAGGCACTTTCTTACATTGTAGAAAGTAATATTAGTTGGAGGAATTATTTTGCTAAGCCAAACTATAGGAAAGATTCCTATGTTGATAAGATAGGCATTACTTCTTATCCTGCTTATTTATTATTGAATCCAAAGAAGGAAATACTTTTGTATGCAAATAACTATCAAGATGTTGTTATGTATTTTACTGAATCGTTACCACTTACAGAGACTAAAAAAATCAAGTAAAGAGAATAATAGACGTCTTGTGAAAGTTTTTTCTATTTATAAATGTTCTCTTAATTTCTTTTAAATAGGGAAAAAAGAGACTACATAAGTAAGCTAACAGACTTTCGCAAGTACTCTATTGTACACAAAATGAAACTTTAATGACGAAATTAAATGTTAAATTATTGGAATTTTTACTTTTATACACTAATTTTGCAAGTGAAAATTAATTTATTTAATGAAACAGCTATTTTCCGTATCATTTGTTGTCATATTGACAGTTCAAGCATTCCACTTGACACTGCCCTATGCCTTCTATGGAGTAGCAAGTAATTATATCGTAGATAACTTTTGCGTAAACAAAGCCAAAGCAGAAGTGATGTGTAGCGGAAAATGCTACACAGACAGCCTATTGGAAAGTGAAGCTAGTAAAGAGGAATCTAAGAGAATTCCTTTTAGCATAGAAAAAATAACCCTTTCGCCTTGTGAGATTGCACTCCCTTATTTCGATACTTCCTTTATTTTTATAGAGAGGTTAATCATTTTGCCTTTGTACCATACCACCTTTAATAGTCTGGAACTTATACTGGCTATATTGAAGCCTCCCATTAATTTATAAGTTTCATTAAAATTCCTATTTATTTTTTATCAACAAATATGATAGTATAACAACATGCTTTCACGGCGTAGCTTTGCACTTAAATAGCATTGAAAGAATGAAAAATGATGCTATTAGGAGTTAAGCTACCTAGCTAGTAGTTAGTGTGTGGTATATGCCATCATACTAAATTATTATCATGTTTTATAAAATAACGATATTTCTATCGTCTATGCTAATTGGCATAAACGCCATAGCTTGCGATGTTTGTGGATGCAGTGTAAGTAGCAACGGTGTTGGATTACTTTCTGCTTATCAATACAATACCGTAGGAGTCAGATGGTTTAGTACGCATTTTAAGCAACACCCCGACTTTGGAAACACAAAGGATAATTTTGAGGCTTTAGATATTTATGCTCAATGGCGTTTTAAAAATAGGTTTAGATTATCTTTATTTCAACCTTACAAATGGCATGTTAGAAATACAGAAGATGTTACGACTTCAATAAGTGGTTTGGGAGATACTCGACTGCTTATAAACTATACGCTGTTGAATAATTTAAAATTGACAAATGGCAATAGTATATACTGGGAGTTAGGTGGCGGGATAAAGCTACCTACTGGAAAATTTAACCCACAAATTCATCGTACTGGGCTACCAGAAAATTTTAATCTTGGCAATGGTAGTTGGGCATTTACAGCACAATCTAATTTGGTGTACAATTTTTCTAAAATTGGTATTATTTCTTTTACTAATTATCAGTACAATCTAGTTTCCTCTTCTGATTATCATTTTGGAGGTCAGTTTTCTAATATTTTGGCGGTTTTTGCTCAAAATTCAATCACTAGAAAGTTCAAGACAATTCCTCATGCTGGTTTCTATTTCGAGCAGGTAGGAAAAGACAAATTGTATAATGGAAATTATGCACACGGCACAGGAGGTCATGGTTTGTTTGCTTCTAGTGGTATTAATTTCGTCGTAAAAGATTTTTTAATCAGTTCTTCTTTCATGCTTCCTGTAAAGGGAAACTATGGAGAACAAGAAATTTTAGTTAAGCCTAGAGTGGCTTTAGAAATGGCTTATATTTTTTAATCATTATAAATTTTCAATTAAAATGAGTAGATTATTTTTAACGTTTGTAGTTTTTGGAGCATTGTTTTTAGCTGCATGCAATGACAAAAAGGAAGATGATGTAAAACTTCCAGGCGAAATTGAAATTGAATTTGACAATATTGCCTTTGTCAATGGTAAAAGTGAGCAAGTAAAATTGAGTGAGGTAGGCAGTACGGTGTACCCCTACAAAAATGCGATGGGGCAGGATTTCAACATTACTCTGTTGCGCTACTACATTTCTAATATTGTTTTAGAAGGACCAAATGGTGCATACTACGAGGACAAAATGTCTGTGGATGCAACTAGCGCAAAAGGCTATTATTTGATTGATGAGGCAAACATTGCTTCACAGTTGATTCGACTAGAGAATGTACCTGCTGGTAAGTACAACAAAATTTCGTTTACCGTAGGTGTTGAAGAAACTGGTATTAAAGAAGGTGCTGCGGGTGGTGTGTTAGACCCCGCTACAAGCGCTATGTTCTGGAACTGGAACTCTGGGTATGTTGCCTTTAAAATTGAGGGACAGTCTGCTCAATCTCCAGGAAATGCTGGTGGAAACACAATCAAGAGAGACAATCCTAATGGTATTGTTTTCCATATCGGAGGTTGGAAGACAATTGAGGGAACAAATTTTGTGAACAATAATCGCAGAATTACACTCAACTTTGATACTGATGCAACAGTAGAAAGCAAACAACGTCCTCATGCACATTTGTTTGTAGATGTATTAACTGTGTTCGGTGGCGATAATAAAATTGACTTTACTAAGTTAAATAATGCTCATTCGCCTAAAGCTAATGTACCTCTGGCGAATAACTTAGATAAAGCTTTTAAGTTTGACCACCTTCACCAATAGTCAAATTTAAGTTTGTTCTTCAATTTTTTCGGCTTTCGGGAGCATCAGCCTCCTGAAAGTCTTTAATATTAAAAAGACATGTCTAACTATAAAATTGTTTACTGCTTATTGGTATTTGTTGTCGTTTTTTTGGGTTGTGAAAATTTACTCGTTGAACCTTCAAAAGATGAAAAAGTGCAGTTTGTTGCTCCAGCTCACTTTCCAGAGCCAACTTATACTTTTAAGAATAATCCTGTAACTCAATCAGGTTTTGAATTGGGTAAAAAATTATTTAACGATCCTCGATTATCTAGGGATAATTCAGTGGCTTGTTCTAATTGCCATATAAAGGCACTTGCCTTTGCTGACCCGCAACACGATTTCAGTGTAGGTGTGGATGATCGCATAGGTATTCGCAATGCACCAGCGATTCAAAATATGGCATTTATGAAAGAGTTCTTTTGGGATGGAGGAGTACCCCACTTAGACTTTGTGCCAACAAATGCCATAGAAAATCCATTAGAAATGGATGAAACATTGATTCACGTTGTTCAGAAGTTGAATGGCATAGAAGAATATCGGGTTCTATTCAGAAAGGCTTTTGGCAATATTGATTCTATCAATGCACCACTCATGCTTCATGCTTTTTCTCAATACATGAATATGTTGATTTCCGCCAACTCAAAATATGACCAATTTTATTTAGGTAAAACCCAACTTACTCAAAACGAACAAAAAGGCATGGCTTTATTTAAACAGCACTGTGAAACTTGCCACTCGGGCATATTATTTACTAATCAAGGCTATGCTAACAATGGTTTAGATACTATGTTTTTAGATTTAGGAAGGGCTTTGATTAGCGAAGATGGCAGAGATATCGGTAAATTTAAAATACCTAGTTTAAGAAATATTGTCCTTACAAAACCCTACATGCACAATGCGCGCTTTGCTACGTTAGAGCAGGTACTTGAGCATTATGCTAATGGTGTGAAAGATTCACCAACACTCGACCCCCGATTAAAAAATAATGGTAAATTAGGAATTTCTCTTTCCAAAGAAGAGCAACAACTTATTATAGAATTTTTGCATACGCTTACAGATAAAGATTTTGTGAGTAATGAATTATTTTAAACTATTTCATCGGATTTAAAAGTCTGATGGAATTTTATTTTTGAGAAAAAGCGATATAAATACGATATTTGCATATAGTTCAGGTGTTACTAACTATGATAATCTTTTATTTATGAAAAAGAAGCCGAACTTTGCAAATATTCCCTATCGCCGTTCATCGTTAAACGATATTGGAACACAACAACATACGCTAGACACTTTGGAGGATATTTACATTCCGTCGCACATAGATTCCATAGCTATTGAATCTATGGAACACCTTCATTTTGTTTCTGGCATTCCTCCCTATTTACGTGGTCCTTATAGCACTATGCACGTCGTTCAACCTTGGACAATTCGACAATATGCCGGATTCTCAACAGCCGAAGCTAGTAATGCGTTTTACAGACGTAATTTGGCACAGGGGCAAAAAGGGCTTTCCGTTGCCTTTGATCTTGCCACCCATAGAGGTTATGACTCTGATCATGAGCGTGTGCAAGGTGACGTAGGTATGGCTGGTGTAGCCATTGATACGGTAGAAGACATGAAAATTCTATTCGACCAAATTCCGTTGGATAAGATGTCAGTTTCTATGACGATGAACGGTGCTGTAATTCCGATTATGGCTTTCTATATCGTTGCTGCAGAAGAACAAGGTGTTTTACCGCACCAATTAAGCGGTACAATACAAAACGACATTTTAAAAGAGTTCATGGTGCGCAACACGTTCATTTATCCACCAGCACCCTCCATGCGTATTATTGCAGATATTTTTGCTTTTACTGCAAAAAATATGCCTAAGTTTAACTCTATTAGCATCAGTGGCTACCATATGCACGAGGCAGGCGCACCTGCACATATAGAACTTGCCTATACGCTTGCTGATGGTTTAGAATATGTGAGAGCAGGATTAAAAGTTGGTCTGGATATTGATGATTTTGCTCCTCGATTGTCCTTTTTCTGGGGTATTGGAATGAATCATTTCATGGAAATTGCTAAAATGCGTGCAGCGAGAATGCTTTGGGCAAAAATTATCAAGCAATTCAATCCTAAAAATGAAAAATCAATGGCATTGCGCACGCACTGCCAAACTTCAGGTTGGAGTTTGACTGCGCAAGACCCTTTTAATAATGTAGCCCGTACTACTATTGAGGCAATGGCTGCTGTAATGGGCGGAACGCAGTCCTTACATACTAATTCACTGGATGAGGCATTAGCGTTACCTACTGACTTTTCGGCTAAAATTGCTAGAGATACCCAAAAGTATATTCAACAAAAAACGGATGTTACTAAAGCAGTAGATGCTTGGGCAGGTTCGTACTATGTGGAAATGTTAACGCATCAGTTAGTCCAAAAAGCGTGGGCTTTGATAGAAGAAGTAGAAAGGCTAGGAGGTATGGCAAAAGCTATCGAAAATGGATTGCCAAAATTGAGAATAGAAGAGGCGGCGGCTAAAAAACAAGCCAGAATTGATGCCCAAAGAGAACAAATTGTTGGTGTTAACATCTACCAAGTAGAAGAAGAGGAAAATATTGATGTGCTTGAAGTGAATAATACGGCAGTTCGAGAAAATCAAGTTCAAAGAATTCAACAAATTAAAGCCATTCGTAATGAGAGTGCCGTTAAAAATGCTTTGAATGCTTTATACGAATGTGCAGTTACAGGAGTAGGCAATTTGCTAGAATATGCTATCGAAGCCGCTCGATTGCGTGCTACTTTAGGTGAAATTAGTAGTGCTATGGAACGTCATTTTGGTCGTTATCTCCCTAATACACAAGTTATTTCAGGTGTTTACTCTTCTGAAATACGACAAGATAAATATTTTGAAGTTGCAAAAAAACTAGCTGATGAGTTTGCGGCACTAGAAGGACGACGACCAAGGATTATGATTGCGAAACTCGGTCAAGATGGACACGATAGGGGTGCAAAGATTATTGCAACTAGTTTTGCTGATCTAGGTTTTGATGTTGATATTGGTCCGCTTTTTCAAACCCCAGCAGAGGCTGCTCGTCAGGCAGTAGAAAATGATGTACATTTACTGGGTATTTCATCTTTGGCAGGAGGTCATAAAACCCTTGTACCACAAACTTTACAGATGTTAAAAGAATTAGGTAGAGAAGATATACTTTTAATAGTTGGCGGTGTTATTCCCCCAAAGGATTATGACTTTTTGTTTAACATAGGCGTGGCAGGTGTGTTCGGGCCGGGTACTGTAATTGCTCAAGCTGCAACTTCCATACTAAAGGTAATGATTGAGGGAATAAAAGTATAACGATATTTCTTAGTCATAAAAATAGGTATTAAATTGATTATGAGTAATTTATCTAAACAGCTTCAGCCTTTTCCTATCGTGACAGAAATCAGAGTGCGATGGGGTGAAATGGATGCTTATCAGCATGTGAACAACGTAGTTTATTTTCGTTGGGCGGAAACGGCACGTATTGACTACCTTAATATGCTTGCTATTAGCTTGGCTGAACCTAATGCACAAAATGAGGTACTTGTAATAGGTCATCAAGAATGCAAATATCTATTGCCTGTCACCTATCCTGATACTATTTGGGTAGGTACTCAAATTAAGGAAATTAAAGAAGACCGCTTGATTATGGAGTGCCAAATGTATAGTGAAAAAAATGGTCGTTTGGCAGCGGTTTCTAAACACCAAATTTTTATTCTTGATAAAACGAGCGGGCAAAAGCTACCCATACCGAGTCATTGGAAAAGAAGAATACAAGAAGTACAAACTTTATTGTTACCTTCCTAGTCGCTCTCTCTACATTAGAAAGGGTAAGAGAAAATCTCTTACCCTTAGGGTGACTAACCGGGTTCGAACCGGCGACCTCTGGAACCACAATCCAGCGCTCTAACCAGCTGAGCTATAATCACCATATTAATTATGTATTGATAGCGGATGCAAAAATAGGTATTCTCTATGAATTTCGCAAGTAGTAAATTTAAAATTTTGAAAAATCTACTACAAATCCTTTTATTTTATGTTTACTAAGTAGGCTTTTTCTATAATTTTCTGCTGATGCTTGAGTGGGATATTGTCCAATAATCACCTTATATTGACTATCTTTATTAGTTCCTTGTTCTATGTTTATAAATATGTCGGAAAACCATTTGCCCTGTAATTCAACTACTTTTTGCATCGCATTTTCATAATTGTTATAGCTGGCTATCTGAACTCCAAATCCTTTCTTTTCAGGTTGTAATAGTTGTATTTTATAAAAGCCTTGCTTATCGTACTTATTGGCTATTTTAGGGTTTGCGGTAGTTGTGTTACTCGCGTTAGCATTTTTGGCGGGTGTACTACTTTTGTTAGTGCTTGTTGAGGTAGCTGTTGCTTTAGGCGTAGCTGTGGTTGAGGTAGGCGTAGTCGTCTTTTTAGGAACGGAGTTATCGTCATAGCTAGTTGGATTCGTTGTTTTTGCGACAGGAGTTGTCGCACCTTTAGGGGTGACATCTTTTTTGGCTACCGTATTGCCACTGCCTACTACCTCAACTTTTACTCGTGTTTCGCCAGTTGTGATAAGGTCGAGTACCTCGGCTGCTTTTTTGGATATATCTACGATTCGCCCTGTAATGAACGGACCTCTATCGTTTACCCGAACGGTAACAGACTTTTCATTGTCTAAGCGAGTTACTTTTATCATTGTACCAAAAGGTAATGATTTGTGGGCGGCTGTTAGTCCATCTTTATTATAAAGTTCTCCACTAGCTGTTTTCAGTCCATGAAAACTGTCTGAATAGTAAGCAGCTAAACCAAACTCTTGGCTGAATAATATGCTTGTTGATAGTGTTAAAATACAGCAAATTAAAAATCGCATAATTTTTATTTTAATAATAATAACGTTTAAAATCAAAAATAAATTTCAAACATATAAAAAATATTTAGAAAAATTTAATTTTAATAAAAAATTAAATGAGTATTCAAATATTTGGGTTGAATAACAAACTAAAATGAACCAATGCGCTAAATAACTTGTAGTAGTATCAACTGTTTAAGAAAAAATTTAAGTAGCTAAAATGAGCAGACACGGTAGAGTATTAGTAGCTATGAGTGGGGGAATTGATAGCACAGTAACGGCAATGATGATGCACGAGCAAGGCTATGAAGTAGTAGGAATTACGATGAAAACTTGGGACTACGCTAATTCGGGTAGCCAGAAAAAAGAGACTGGATGTTGTAGCTTGGATTCGATTAATGATGCTCGCCAAGTTGCCGTTGATATGGGTTTTCATCATTTTATTATAGATATTCGCAACGAGTTTGGTGATTATGTGATTGATAATTTCGTAGAAGAATATATCGCTGGTCGAACACCTAATCCTTGCGTATTATGCAATACTCATATTAAGTGGGAGGCACTACTGAAAAGGGCGGATATGCTTGATTGTGAGTTTATTGCAACAGGACATTATGCTAAGATAAATGAGTTGAATGAGAGAAAGTTTATTTCCAAAGCCACTGATTTGAACAAAGATCAATCCTATGTGCTTTGGGGATTGAGTCAAGAGTGTTTACAGCGCACGCAATTTCCTTTAGGTAATTACACAAAACCAGAGGTGCGCCAAATGGCAGCCGACTGGGGTTACACAGAACTTTCTAAGAAAGCAGAGAGCTACGAGATTTGCTTTGTGCCGGATAACGATTATCGGAGTTTTTTAAGACATCGAGTGCCTACTTTAGAAGCACAGGTGGCAGGGGGTAATTTTATAGATACTAAAGGCAAAATTTTAGGAAAACATCAAGGTTATCCTTTTTACACGATTGGTCAGCGAAAAGGACTGGGTTTAGCTTTTGGTGAACCTATGTTCGTTACTGAGATTAGACCGGAGAGTAATGAAGTTGTTTTAGGTAAATTAGATGAATTAGTGCGCAATGGTATGAAAGTGTATAAGACTAATGCAATGAAATATGCTTTCATACCTGATGGAATTGAAACAGTTACAAAAATACGCTATCGCGATTCTGGTACTTTGAGTACCTTATCGAACCAAGAAGGAAAGATTTACGTATCTTTTCATGCCAACGTTACAGGGGTTGCACCAGGTCAATCAGCAGTATTTTATGAGGGAGATGACGTAGTAGGTGGGGGTATTATTTACAGTAGCATTCTTCCAGAACTAAATTAATAATGATGCGTTTGTGCTTATTTTTTATCTTATTGTTGTTTTTGTTCTCATCTTGTAATGACCAAGAACAAGTGCTAGACAATTTTAAACTTGATGCTGGCTATGCGTACTTCCCTTTGAAATTAGGTCAATTCGTAGTCTATCAAGTTGATTCCATCATTTTTGATCCAGTTGGAAAAAAGAAAATAGATACTATTTCACTTCAAGTGAGAGAAGAAATAGTGGATACTTACAAGTCATTGGATGAACAAGATGTATTTGTGATAGAGCGTTATGAGCGAAAAGATGCATCAGAGAATTGGAAAATAAAAAATGTTTCGTCAAAGTATTTTAAAAATAATACTTTGATAAGCGTAGAAAATAATCTTCGTTTTATAAAATTAGTATTCCCTGTGGTAGAAAAAAAAACATGGAATCCTAATCGAAATTTTGATGATAATATAAGTGTAACCATAGCTGGGGAAACTTTAAAAATGTTCAAAGATTGGATATCTGTGATAGAAAAAATCGAAGAAGAAGTAACTTTAAATAGATTTACCTTTAAAGATGTGCTCACTGTTTTGCTGGTCAATAATGAGAATTTGATTGAATATCGTTATGGTATAGAACAGTACGCAAGAAATGTAGGTCTTGTTTATAAAGAGTTGTGGATATTGGATACTCAAAAAATTGATCCTACGCTACCTTGGGAACAAAAAGCAGAAAAGGGATTTATTTTGAAGCAAAAAATAATTGCTCATAATTAAACCATCATCATTTTTCTATGGAGACTTTTGTAGAAATAGGTAAAACGCTCAAACCACATGGCGTAAAAGGAGAGTTAAAGGTAAGCGTAGAAGATGCTTACTGGGAGGATTTTAATAATACTAAAGCTGTTTTTATAACCACGTTAGGGCAGAAACTACCTTATTTTGTAAAACAAATTCAAGATGCCAACAATGCGACCATTTTAAAGCTGGAAGGTATTGATACTAAAGAAATGGCACTTTCCCTTTCTAGCATGCCCATTTTTATGCGAGATGCTGATGTTTCCGTAGAAGTAACAGAAGAAGGATTAGTGTATGGTTTTTTAGAAGGCTATTTGATTAAAGATAAAATGCTCGGTGATGTTGGTAAAATAGAAGAAGTTATAGAATTACCACAACAAGAAATGGCAGTAGTCATTTACGAGAACAAAGAAATACTTATTCCGTTAAATGAGCATTTAATCATTGAAATTGATGAGAAATTGGAACGTGTTTTAATGGATTTACCTGAAGGATTATTGATACTTTGATAAGTAAATTGTCAATAAATTGTTAATTATTTGATATTAAATACTGACTGCTTTCTTTTGAAGTTTGTTAAGCATCGAATTAAACAACATTGACATAAGTAATTAAAAAATAAAACCTAAAAGTAAATAAAAAATGATAACTCGTACTATTTTTACTTTTTTACTCACTTTGCTATTAGCTTTTAATATTAAAGCACAAAATGGATATAATTTTAAAATTAAAATTGAAGGATTCAATCAAAAAGAAATTTATTTAGGTTATTTCTATGGCGATAAGCAATATTTAAGAGATACTACTCAAGTAGATGATAAGGGCTATTTTACTTTTCAAGGTAAGGAAGAGCTACCTGGTGGAGTTTATTTGATTGTTATGCCCCCTGATAATCAATGGTTTCAATTATTACTTTCGGCTGGTGAGCAAAATTTTACGATAGAAACAGCATTACCTGACTTAGCAGGAAATGTAAAGGTAAAGGGTTCAAAAGACAATGAGTTGTTGTACAAATATTTAGATTTCTTAAATCAGAAAAGGGCAATTTCAGAAAAAATAAACAACGAATTAAAAATAGCTAAAGAGGCAAATCAAAATACGGAAAGTATTACAAAGGAACTGGAATTACTTAATCAAGAGGTAGTTACTTATCAAAAAAGTATTGTTGATAAATATCCCAAAACGCTATCTGCTATGCTCGTGAAGGCAAACATGCCTTTGGATGAGCCAAAAGAATTTGCTGGCGAAACGCAAGAAGATAAAGAAATTAATCGTTGGCGTTGGAATCAAAAGCATTATTTTGACAATATGGATTTAACAGACCCCAGAATGTTAAGAACGCCATTTTTATTCAAATCACTAACTGATTATGTAGATAAAATGGTCGTGCAACATCCTGATACAATTGCTCTAGCTGTGGAAAGGGTCTTGAATTTAGTAAAACCAGCAGAAGAAACATTTAAATACTATTTAATTCATTTTTTAAATAAATATGCTGCATCTAACATTATTGGTATGGATGCTGTGTATGTTCATATTGTGGAGCAATTTTACGCTAAAGGGCTTGCTCCTTGGACAGAAAAAGAACAGCTTGAAAAAATAATTGATAATGCTAACAATTTAAAACCAACACTTATTGGTAAAATAGCACCTGATATTATTCTACAGACTAGGGACAAAAAAGAAATTGCACTGCACGATGTAGTTTCGCCTTACACTATTATTTTAGTTTGGGATCCTGATTGTGGACATTGTAAAAAGTCAATGCCTGACATGAAAAAGTTCTATGAGGCTTATAAAGACAAAGGAGTACAGGTATTTGCTATTTGCAATAAAAGTTGGGAAAAAGATGAAAATGGAGGTATTAGTCTAAAAGAAGTTGAAAAATGCTGGGATTATATTGATAAAAACGACTACGACGGTTGGTTAAATGTGGTGGACCCTTTTAATCGTTCTCGTTATAAATCTAAATATTTTATACAATCCACCCCACAGATTTTTATATTAGATAAAGACAAGAAGATTATATCCAAGCGTTTAGCATCAGAACAGCTAACAGAAGTGATGGATCAGATTATTAAAATGGATGAAAAAAAGTTGGGTTTAAGTGGGAAATAGCATCAATTTATAGTTTATTATAAAATAAGAGTAATTTATAAAAAGCAATAAGTAAATCTTACTTATTGCTTTTTTATGTTATTGTTATTTAAAATTCTCAATTACTAGTTCCTCAAATAAGAAGCTCCATTCACATCCAAAATAGCACCAGTCATATAATCTATACCTTCTGAGGATAGAAACAATACGGCTTTTGCGATTTCTTCGGGTCGAGCAACTCTTCCTAGAGGGCTTTGTTGCTTGATAGCTTCCCCTTGCTTACCATTCAAAATATTTTTTGTCATATCCGTTTCTACAAATCCAGGAGCGACTACACCCACAAAGATATTGTACTTGGCTAAGGCTTGTGCTAGCGACTGACTAAGTTGGTTTAGTCCTGCCTTGCTTGCGCCGTAGGCAGCATGCTCTGGTTCACCGCGAAATGCTCCACGTGAGGAAATATTAACAATGCGTCCGTTGCCTTGTTGAATCATTTGTTGCGCAGCGCAGAAGCAAAGATTTGCCACACCAAATAGATTGATTTGCATAGTTTTACGCCAAGCATTTTGCCATTGTTCATAAGTGCATTGGTCAATCGGATGATGAATATAAACGCCAGCGTTGTTGATTAAAATATCAAGTTGCCCAAATTCTTTAACTACGCTTTGTACCAATTGCTGCGCACTGCTTGGCACGCCAATATCTGCTTTAATAGCGATATGTCGCTCACTATGAGGCATTTGTCTAATTGTTTTACTAGCTTCCTCATTGTCGTTTACAAAATTGATAGCTACTTGTGCACCTGATTCCGCAAAGGCGAGGGCTATGGCTTTACCAATCCCGCGCGAACCACCAGTAATTAGCACACTTTTCTCCTGAAAATTCATCATCGAATACGAATTTAATATTATTCAGTGGGCTAATATAGATAACCTTGTTCACAATATTTACATTTACTACTCAACTCAATGAATGCTTCACCGTTATTTTAATGTATATTTGCGCACATTTGACTAGAAAATAAAGAATATCCATGTTTCAAAGTTTATCAGATCGTTTAGATGGAGCGATTAAAACGCTCAAGGGGGAAAATAAACTAACAGAATTAAATATTGCGGAATCCATTAAGGAAATACGCCGTGCTTTGGTGGCGGCTGACGTGAACTATGCAATTGCTAAAGAATTCACAGAAAAAGTGCGAGAACAAGCTCTTGGACAAGCCAATCAGCTAAAAAATGTTAAGCCAGGCGAACTCATGGTTAAGATTGTGATGGATGAGTTAGTTAACTTAATGGGAGGTGAGTCGGTGGACATTAACTTGAGTGGTAAACCAAATGTTATCCTAATTGCTGGTTTGCAAGGGTCGGGAAAAACAACTTTTACAGGCAAATTAGCTCATTACCTTCAAAAAAACAAAAAAAAGCAACCGTTATTGGTCGCTTGCGATGTTTATCGCCCTGCCGCTATTAACCAACTTTCCGTATTAGGTGAGAAGCTAAAAGTGCCTGTATTCAAAGATTTAGAGAATAAGAATCCAGTAGATATTGCCCTCAAAGGAATTGCACATGCTAAGTTGCACAATTTGGATACGGTAATTATTGACACCGCAGGACGCTTGGCAGTGGATGAAGAAATGATGAAAGAAATTTCTAATATCAAAGAAGCTATTTCACCCAATGAAACACTCTTCGTAGTAGATTCAATGACTGGTCAAGATGCTGTAAATACTGCAAAAACTTTTAACGAAGTTATTGATTTTGATGGTGTTGTACTAACAAAGCTCGATGGCGACACGCGAGGCGGGGCAGCACTTTCCATAAAATATACTGTTGGGAAGCCTATTAAATTTGTGAGTGCTGGTGAAAAAATGCAGGATTTAGATATTTTTTATCCCGAAAGAATGGCACAACGCATCTTGGGTATGGGAGATATTGTTTCTTTTGTAGAAAAAGCACAAGCAGAATTTGATGAAAAAGAGGCAGAACGTTTAGAAAAGAAAATCAGAAAAAACAAGTTCGATTTTGAGGATTTTCTTGCTCAAATGAATCAGATTAGAAAAATGGGCGATATAAAAAGCCTTTTAAGCATGATTCCCGGATTAGGTAAGCAAATAAAAGACCTTGATATTGACAATTCTGCGTTTGTTAAGTTGGAATCTATTATCTTTTCTATGACTCCTGAAGAACGCCGCAATCCAGATTTGATGAGTCCTAGTCGTAAAAAGCGCATTGCAAAAGGTTGTGGAAGAGATATTACAGAAATTAATATGTTTTTGAAGCAATTTGAGCAAATGCGGAAAATGATGTATCAAATGAGCAAATCAGGAATGATGGGTGGCGGTGGTATGAATCCTGCTATGGCTGGCGGAGGTGCACCAGTAGCACAGCGTGGCGACAACAAAGTCAAGAAAAAGAAAAGAAGATTCTAGTTTTTGTTCTGTCCTCGCTTATTTGGTCGGGTGCTTTTTATCGCTGGTCGAAAAAGAACTTGTAAAAATAATCTGAAGAAACAATATGATGTTGTATAGAAAAAGTGAAATGAGAAGAAAGATTCTTAAAACCGTCTTAAAACAAACAAAAAAAGTCGTTATGAGTAATAATAAAACCGATAGAAGCAAACACGCTGATACCGTCATTAGAAATCATATTATTTTTTCAATGGGAGCAGGTTTTATTCCTATTCCCGTAGCCGATATTTTTGCTGTTGGGGCATCTCAATTAGACATGATTCGACAGCTTTGCAAAGTTTATGATATTGATTTTCAAGAAACACAAGGCAAAGCTGTAGTGAGTGCGCTTACCAGTTCTACTTTAGCTAGGATAGGTGCGGGTAGTTTGGCAAAAGCGATTCCTTTCGTTGGTTCGCTAATTGGTGGTTTTGCCAATTCCATTATGGCAGGTGCTTCTACCTATGCGTTAGGGGAGGTTTTTAAGCGACATTTTGAAACGGGTGGCACTATTCTTGATTTTGACGTGGAACGTCTAAAAAAAGTGTATCAAGAAAAATTTGAAAAAGGCAAAGAAGTCGCTAAAGATTTAAAAGAGGAGCAAGAAGCAGGCTTCAAAGCTAGTAAAACAGAAGAGCCAAATGCGCCAACTAAGCCTAATACAGGTGTTATTCAACGCCTAAAAGAACTTGCTGATTTGAAAGAAGCAGGCATCTTGACACAGGAAGAATTTGAGCAAATGAAGAAAAAAATGTTGGACAGTTTTTCGTAAGTTATTTTTATTTTTTTGTTTAATGCGTTTACAAAATAGGCTATCCAATTAAGATAGCCTATTTTTGTATAGCTTACTTGTTCCTAGATTATCCTCTGTACCAATATTTCAAGGTATTTCAGTGTCCAGTATTTCCCGACCTTGCCACTTTGAAAAAATCTGCTATTTTTGCACCGCTTTTAAAAATCGTACAATCAATTTATTATGGCACTGAAATGTGGAATTGTTGGCTTGCCCAATGTAGGAAAATCTACTTTATTTAACGCGCTAACTTCAGCAAAGGCGTTGGCAGCAAATTATCCTTTTGCTACAAAAGAACCTAATGTGGGAATGATTACAGTGCCTGACCCCCGTTTGGACAAATTGTCGGAACTCGTTAAGCCGCAGCGAGTGCAGCCCACCACGATTGAAATTGTGGATATTGCAGGATTAATAAAAGGAGCAAGCAAAGGAGAGGGACTGGGCAACCAGTTTTTAGGTAATATTCGAGAAGTAGATGCCATTTTGCATGTAGTGCGCTGCTTTGAGGATGACAATGTGGTACATGTGGACGGCAGCGTTGACCCTGTGCGCGACAAGGAAATTATTGACATGGAGTTGCTGCTCAAAGATATTGATACGTTAGAAAAGCGAATAGATAAGCTCAGAAAACAAGCTAAAGGTGGCAAAAAAGAAGATAAAAAGCTGGTCGAAATTGGGGAAATGATGTTGGCGCACTTTGAAAGTGGTCGCCCTGCCCGTTCTCTGGACCTAGATGACGATGGCAAGGAACTGCTCAAGGATATGTATTTATTGACTGCTAAACCCATTCTTTACGTTTGTAACGTAAATGAGGAAGCAATCGAAACAGGCAATAAGCACACTGAACGATTCAAAGAATTGGTAAAGGATGAAAAAGCGGAAGTCTTGTTGATTAGTGCTGGTATTGAGGCGGAAGTGGCAGAATTGGAATCAAAAGAGGAACGAACAGAATATTTAGAGGCAATGGGTTTGAGTGAACCGGGCGTGAATCGAGTAATTCGGTCGAGCTATAAATTATTGAACTTGATTACTTATTTCACAGCAGGGGTAAAAGAAGTACGTGCTTGGACGATTGAAAACGGCTGGAAAGCACCACAAGCTGCGGGAGTTATTCATTCCGATTTTGAAAAGGGATTCATTCGAGCTGAAGTAATTAAATATAATGATTTTATTAAATATGGTTCTGAATCAGCCGTAAAAGAAGTGGGTAAAATGAGTGTAGAAGGTAAGGAATATGTGGTAGAAGATGGCGATATTATGCACTTCCGATTTAATGTCTAGTAGGAGATAATCTTATGCAACACAATCATTATTTTTTGGTGCATAAGCCATTTGGCGTATTGAGCCAATTCACTAAAGAAATGCCTGAACACCAAACTTTAGCAGATTTGTATAATTTTCCGCCAGAAGTTTATCCCGTAGGGCGTTTGGATAAAGATAGCGAAGGATTGCTCATTTTAACAAACGATAAATCATTGACTGACCGATTGTTGAATCCCAAATATCAGCATTTACGCACCTATTGGGTACAAGTAGAAGGACAAATTGAGGACAAAGCCTGTCAAAAATTAGCATCAGGAGTTATTATCCAAGTGAATAAAAAAGCCTATCAAACCCTTCCAGCGCAAGTAAAACTATTGATGAACGTTAAGTTTTCTGACCGTATTCCGCCCATCCGTTTTCGAGAAAATATCCCAACTTCATGGTTGGAAATTAAATTGATAGAAGGTAAAAATAGGCAAGTGAGAAAGATGTGTGCAAAAGTAGGTTTTCCAGTATTGCGTTTGGTGCGTGTTGCTGTTGTTGGTCTTGAACTAGGCGATTTGCCCATAGGTGGTGTAAGAAAACTCACTAAGCAAGAGGTGTATGATAAGTTGGGTTAAGGTTGTTTACTTATTTAATCACTTAGTTGTTTAGGAAAATATGCTTCATAGCTAAAGCAATAAACAGTTAAACAAATAAACGCTTTAATGCTCAATACATTTTTTCCAGATTTATGTACTTTTGAATTATGAAACATTTAATAGCACCTTCATTGTTAGCGGCAGATTGGTCAAAATTGCCCGAAGAAATTGAATTAGTTAATCAAAGTGAAGCCGATTGGTTTCATTTGGATGTGATGGATGGGCGTTTTGTTCCTAACATCACTTTCGGAATGTTTGTGATAGAGCACCTCAAAAAAATAGCAAGCAAGCCGCTTGATGTTCATTTAATGATTGTCGAGCCTGAAAAATATATTGAAACATTCAGAAATGCTGGTGCTGATGTCATTACAGTCCATTACGAAGCCTGTCCACATTTGCATCGCACGATACAGCAAATAAAAGCAACGGGAGCAAAAGCTGGTGTGGCGTTGAATCCGCATACACCTGTAAGTATGTTAGAAGATGTAATAGAAGATATTGATTTGGTATTGTTGATGTCGGTAAATCCAGGCTTTGGTGGGCAGAAATTTATTTATCGCACCATTCCGCGTGTTAAGCAATTAAAAGATATGATTGCCGTTCATAATACCGCAACGCTAATTGAAATTGATGGCGGTTTAGGAATGCAAAACATACAAAGTTGCTTGCAGGCGGGAGCAGATGTAATCGTGGCAGGTAGTAGTATCTTTGGTGCAGCAGACCCAATGTCCACTATCAAACGAATGAAGCGTATAGGAAGTGAATTTCCTAAATTGACTTAACAGACAATGCTAAGAACTTAATTATCCATTGAACTGAGCGAATTATTAAATGCGATTTATTTTACTCATCCAGTTTTTTCTTTTACTTCTTCAAGTATCCCATTCGCAAAGAGTAAGCGTTGCTGGTACGATTACTGACCAAGCAAATGGGCAACCCATTGATTTTGTTACAGTCTATGTAGATGGCTCAAATGAAGTTGTCAATTCTAATGCCCAAGGGCAATATACTATTTCTGTGGGGCTAAATATGCCAATAAAACTCATTTTTACTAGAACAGGATACGAAAGGGCAGAGCGATTACTAAATGTTAGTAGCAATACAACTTTAAATGTAGCCTTAAAAGAAGCTACTACAAATATAGATATTACAGTAACAGCGGAAAAGGGCAACAGAGAAAATTTAGGACAAAAGCGGCTGGGGCAGTTAAAATTACTACCTACCACAACAGGTAACTTAGAGAGTATCCTTCCGCACATTGCGCTAGGGGTGAGCAGTGGCACGGGAGGGGAGTTAAGTTCGCAATACAATGTGCGCGGTGGCAATTACGACGAAAATCTTGTTTATGTTAATGACTTTGAAATTTACCGCCCGCAACTTATCCGAGCTGGGCAACAGGAGGGTTTAACCTTTGCCAATATTGACCTTATCCAGAGTTTATCCTTTTCTTCTGGCGGTTTTGAAGCACGCTATGGCGATAAGTTATCCTCTGTTTTGGACATTAAGTACAAATTACCCACCACCTTTAAAGGCTCATTAGCAGGTAGTTTTTTGGGAGGGGGCGCACATATTGAAGGCAGTACCGAACTTGGCAAAAAAGCACAAAAGTTGCGCTACCTTGTTGGTGCGCGCTACAAAACAACTCGCTATTTATTAGGCTCACTGGATATTACAGGGGAGTATGTCCCCAATTTTAGCGACTTTCAAGGCTACTTGACTTATGATTTAAACAGTAATTGGCAACTAGGTTTACTATTGAATTATAACCGAAGTGTTTATCAATTCCGACCGCAAGAGCGCAACTCCGCATTTGGGCTTATCAATTTTGCACTCAATCTCTTTTCCGTTTTTGAAGGGCAGGAAGTAGATGATTTTACAACACAAATGGGTGGACTTTCACTGACGTACATTCCTGAACGCACTAGCAATCCTTTCTTTCTGAAATTCATGGCATCTGCTTTTCAAAGTATTGAAAATGAACGTATTGATATTACAGGCAGATATGCTTTGCAGCAAATTGAAACCAATTTAGGTAGTGATGGCTTTGGGCGTGTCATTGGCGAATTGGGGAGTGGTACACAGCAGCAGTTTGTGCGCAATCAACTCAATGCCAATATTGGCAACTTTGAATTTAGGGGGGCTTGGGAATTAGAAATGGATAGTAAGAAAGAATCCATTGAACAAACGCATTTCCTGCAATGGAATGCTAAATACCAATATGAACTTATTGACGACCGCATTAATGAATGGGAAAGGTTAGATTCAGCGGGTTATTCCTTGCGCTACGACCCCAACGAAGTACGACTATTTACGGTGCTAAAATCGCAGAATAATTTGACTTCCAATAGGTTAAGCGCATTTATTCAAGATACTTATACCGTTAGAAATGATAGCGTCGGCGAATTGCGCTTTAGCGTCGGTGTGCGTGCCAATTACTGGGATTTAAATCAAGAGTTGGTCGTTTCTCCACGAGGTCAATTAGTTTATACCCCTTTAAAGACAGAAAGGGATATTTCCTTCCGCTTGGCAGGGGGATTTTATGCACAACCTGCTTTTTATCGCGAAATGCGTAATTTACAAGGCTTTGTAAATACTGATTTGCGTGCGCAAAAATCCATTCACGTGGTAGGTGGTTTCAACTGGGAACTGAATTTAAAACGTTCTGAAAAACCTTTCCAGTTTACCGCAGAGGCATATTATAAAAAATTATGGGATATGGTGTCCTATGATATTGAAAATGTGAGGATTAGATACTCAGGTCAAAATAATGCAGAGGGATATATAACAGGAATAGATTTGCGCTTGAATGGGGAATTTGTGCCAGGAGCAGAATCTTGGTTTAATCTTTCTTTCTTGCGGGCAAGGGAAAGGCTGGATGGGGTAGTGCATGAAGTGCGTAAAATCGGTGATACTATTGGAACTATTGTCAGTGATGTGCCTCGACCTACGGATCAGTTGATGACGTTTTCTGTTTTTTTTCAAGACTACTTGCCTAGAAATGAAAACTTTAAAATGAATCTCAACTTCACTTTAGGTACTGGATTGCCTTACGGTATCCCCAATAATAATATCCGATTTAGAAATACTTATCGGTTTAATCCTTATCACCGCATTGATATTGGATTCGCCTATGCCCTTTGGGATGCAAATAAAAAAGCCATGAAAGTTGGACATTTCATGCGATTTACAGAAAGCGCTTGGTTAAGTTTAGAAGTATTTAATTTGATGCAAGTACAAAATATTGCTTCCAATACTTGGATAAAAACTATTTTTGAGCAGCAATTTGCAGTGCCGAACTACTTGACCTCTCGAAGAATTAATCTGAGATTAAGGTTTGATTTTTAAGTATTGAATTTTTAAGCAAACTTTTACTGAACAAACATGGCAGCCAAACAAAACAAGCAAAGTAATAAAAAACAAGTCCCACAAAAGAAAAAACGTATCATACAACCAATCGAGTGGTTGATGTTATTTGCTGTCTTTTTATTGATAGCCTACCTTGTGTTGCAAGGATTGAGAAATAGTGATGCCAACCGAACAGAGGAAGTAACTTGGCTCGACCGCTCTAACGGACCAAGCGAACCAACAGTCAGAAGGTCAGTGTCAGAAAGAGAAGTTGATGCTACGCTTAAAGATATTGCCCAGCAGTTTGCAGATGACAAAAATAGAAGAGTTCAAGTAAGCGACCTACAAAAGCGTGGCGTATCGGAAGATGAGGCAAAGTTTTTTCATAATTTACGACAAACTCAAGGAACAGAACAAACCACAGAAGAACAGTGGTTTAGCATGATTGAAAAATCACGCGCTACTTATCGGCAACTAAGAATGATTTTTGCTCAGGCAAAAGGCAATAACCAAGAAAATGTGAATGAAGAAACAATTTCTAGCATACTAGACAACTCTAAAATTAAGCAACAAGTATTCAAAAACATTGAGCAAACTTTTGGTATTCCTGTAATTGCACTAGAAGCTTTTGCCACAAGAGGCAGTCGTACTTTGAGTGATTGGGCTATTTTTATAGACCAAAATAAGAAGTAATAGTTTTGTTTTTTGTTGATGACAAAATAAGAGCTTGTTTAAAAATTTTCTTTAAGTGAAAATCAATAGTTTGTGGTTCTGACAATAGGAAGGCGAGGGAATTTAGCGGGCTAAATGACTAAGCCTTACTGAAGTCAGGTTCATAAAATATTGGTTTTCAGTAATTAAA
>CALDYY010000019.1 GCA_937944245.1 uncultured Saprospiraceae bacterium
ATAGCTTTTCGGATAAATGTTATTATGATAACTTTATCATTAGTAGTAAGTTATCTATATAGAGCATCTCGAGGAGAATTAACGCAAAGAATGAAAACTAGCCTTTATGTATGTATGATAGGAATTTTAATAGGGATAATAATTTTTTTTCGATAGATTAAGACACTTCCTAGTGAAAACACCACGATGGACAATGTTTCCAAACATTATCTTAAACCATCTTGAGCGTTCTTGTAATGAGGGTTTCACTTAAAGTGGAAACCTCACTCGCTAGGTTACACAAAACGCTAATGCATTTGCCCTAAATTATATAAGCTAAGCACTAAAAATTCAAATACTCCGCAGGGTCAACAGCTCTGCCATTGTGCCAAAGTTCAAAGTGGAGGTGCGGACCATCTGTTTTCATACCTGTATTGCCAATAACAGCAACAGCTTCTCCTGCTTTTACAAAACTGCCCATTTCTTTGAGCAAAATGGAATTGTGCTTATACACCGAAACCGTGTTGTTGGCGTGTTGTATGGCAATGACATTACCTGTTTCCACCGAAAATTCAGTAAAGAAAACATAACCATCTAGCACTGCTTTGATGGGCGTATTTTGAGGCGCAATCAAATCTATGCCCAAATGTTTTTCTTTGGCGGAAAAAGAGCGAGATACCTCGCCATTTACAGGCGGAATAAAATGGAATTGCGCTAGTGGTTTACTGTTGGCAAAGTTAGCCCTTTGTTCTCCATTGCGAGCGTATGAACCGACTTCCTGCATTTCTACTTCGGCTCTCAATTCCTCTTCAATTTCGCTAGCCTCAGTGTTCAAAGTGGAATCTTGCCAATTGATTTTATCCGTAGGTTCTTTTATATCATCTTCTGTTTGTACGTTGGCAGTCAATATCTTGCGGAAGTTCTCGGCGTAACTTCTATGAGCAGCAGCTTCGCGCTCCAATTGGTCAAGTTGGCGAGTCAAAGCAATTACTTTTTCATATTCTACCCCGCCCTTGTTGTAGCCCGGAATATACTGCTTTAAAGGAGTATAAGTAATCAACATCCACATCATAATCGCCACCATTACAACGATGGTACTCAATAAAATATAAACATTAAGTAAGGATAATCGGTACGAACCCATCTCCTCGAAACTCTCATTATTCATAATTACCAGACGGTAAGTATGCCTCAACCTTTCCCAAAGTGTTTTTTCTTGATTTTCCATACCAACTACTTTGAATTAATTTGCAAAGTTAAACACTTCTTTACATTATGAAACAGTTGATTGCCAATAAAATAGATTTCGTGCATGACTAACTTTGAAAAAAACACAAAAGTCTTATTTTGTGCTTCAAAACGAAATACCATGTATCCAATAAAAACAGCAATTTGTGCTTATGGTTTGTCAGGGCAAGTTTTTCATGCCCCCTACATCGCACACCACAAAGGTTTTGAATTGTATAAAATTTTGCAACGCCAATCTAATTCAGCGCAAAAAGATTATCCAAACACCATTATATCAAAGGCTTACGATGATTTACTCAACGACGATACTATTGAACTTATTATCGTCAACACACCAAATCATTTGCATTATGAAATGACTAAGCAAGCATTGCAAGCGGGCAAACACGTTTTAGTCGAAAAGCCCTTCACAGAAACTATTGAACAGGCGGAGAAACTCATCACACTAGCGAAAACAAAAAACCTAGTGCTTTATGTTTATCAAAATCGCCGTTGGGATAGTGATTTTCAAACAGTTAAAAAAGTGCTAGAAGCCAACTTACTTGGACGCTTGGTCTATTACGAAGCCAACTGGGATCGCTATCGCAATTTCGTAAAGCCAGATACTTGGAAAGAAGCAGCAGAAGGCGGAACAGGAATGCTCTATGACTTGGGGTCGCACATGATTGACCAAATTGTTTCACTTTTCGGGTTGCCTGAAAGTGTGAATGCACAGCTACGCATCAATAGAACTGGTGGAAAAGTAATAGATTTTTTTTCACTTCAACTGCAATATTCGCAATTAGAAGTAGCCATAGGAGGCAGCTATCTAGCACGCGAAGCAAGACCCCGTTTTTTACTGCATGGCGAACTGGGCAGTTTTGTCAAATATGGTTTAGACCCTCAAGAGGACCGCATTAAAGCAGGTTGGCAAATACATCATCCAGAAATTGGTGTAGAGCCTGAAGAAACATGGGGAACACTTCATACCGCACTTAATGACTTGACTTTCAAAGGAAAAATAAGCTCTGAAATAGGCAACTATATGGGTTTATTTGAGGATTTATATCAAGCCATTCGCATGCAAAAAGCACCTCAAGTGCAACCCTTACAAGCATTACACACCATGCGCATCATCGAGGCAGCCATAAAAAGCCATGCCACAGCGCGCAAAATCAGCCTATGAGTCAATATTCTATGCGATACTCATTTGAGGCATACAAGAAAATTGCATTTTTATCGTTCAAAAAGGGAGTTAAACAATAGCACTACCCAGTGCAAAGCAAAAAATATGAAAAAATTTATTTTATTGTTGTTGCCTATCCTGTTGGCAACAGCTTGTGTTACACAAAAAAAGAAGGGAGAGGCTTCTGGAGTCAAAAAATTTTACCACGATTTGACTGCTGAATTTAATGGCTATTTCAATGCAACGGAAATCCTGAAAGCCACCACAGCACAGCTAAGTATTCAAGAACCAGATAATTACAATCAAATACTGCCTATATATCCTTATGTTAAAGCAACCAACCCAAGAGCAGCGGCAGGTAAGCTAGATGAAGCCATTAAAAAAGTAACCATTGTTACTGCATTGCATCAGCCCAGCCATTGGGTGGATGACTGTTACCTGGTAGCAGGCAAAGCACAATATTTAAAGCAGGACTACGAATCGGCTGAGGAGACTTTTGAATACTTAGTGTCTGAATTTAGCCCAGAAGCAAAACTGGCAAAGGAAAAATCTAGTAAATCTTCAAAGCCTAAATCCGCTGCCGAAGTACAAAAAGTGCGTAAACAAAAAGAAAAAGAACGAGTAGCAAAATCAAAAGAACGCGAAAAAACAGCAGCACAAAAGCGAAAAGCCTACAACAAAGCTAAAAAACAAAAGGAGCGCGAGCGCGAAAAAGCTAGAAAACAAGGTAAGCCTGTGCCGCGCCCACCGAAACCAGAAGAGGGCGAAGGCACTACGCCAACACCTGAAAAAAAAGAACCAGAACTTTCCGCTAAACAGAAAAAACAAGAAGAAAAAAAGAAGAAAAAAGAGGCAGCCGAAGAAAAGAAAGCGTTGGAAGATGATGACAGTGATAAGCCTTTCAAACATAAACCTGCTTATCAAGATGGGCAACTTTGGTTACTAAGAACTTACATTGAGCGCGGTAAATACGACCAAGCGAATTACATCATGCGCCAACTTTACGATAACAAAAAAATTCGCTCGGATGTAGCTCACGAGTTATTTCTGGCAACAGCTTATTATTACATTCGACGAAGAGAATATGCCAGTGCCATTGCACCATTAGACAAGGCAGTACAATCGGGAGATAACCGCATATTGAAAGCTAGATATGCCTTTATTTTGGCACAGCTTTATGAAATGCAAGGGCAACATCAAGAAGCCTACAAGAACTATCAACAAGCAGTAAAATTCAGACCTGTTTATGAGATGGATTTTAATGCAAGATTGAGCATGGTCATTAATCAATACCAAAGTGGCAGTGTTGGTAAGGAACAAGCAATAAGTAGTTTAGAAACTTTCTTGAAAGATGAAAAAAATGTAGATTACTTAGACCGTATTTACTTTTCGATAGCCGAAGTATATTTAAAATCCGGACAAGAAGATAAAGCAGTGGCTTACTTAGAGTTAGCAATCAATGAAGGCAACTCTAGCAAATCACAAAGGGTAGAAACCAATCTGAAATTAGCACGCATCTATTATCAAAGTGAAAACTATTTAAAAGCCAGCGATGCTTACGGAAAAGCGCTAGTTAATTTGCCTAAAACAGACAATCGCTATCCAGAAGTAGAGCGTTTGAGCAGTTCGTTGCGCGAAATCGCTATTCGATTGGAGACTATTCAAAAACAAGATAGTTTATTGCGCATCGCAGATATGTCCATTGACGAAAAGCGCGCTTTTGCTATGAATCGCAAGCGCGAAATGGACGAGCAGCGCAGAAAAGCCGCTATTGATGCAGCAAAACAAGGAACAAATGCTGCACCGCTCAGCCGGCCTGCTTTGGCAGGGCAAACACCTACACAACTGACTTCCAATAGTACAAGCAAATACTGGGCTTACAACGACCGTGCTGTAAAAAAAGGACAACGCGACTTTGAGCGGGAGTGGGGCGGAAGAATACTGGAGGATAACTGGCGAAAAAGTAATCGAGCCGGTGCTAGCATCGCTGGAAATGAAGTTGCAAATATGAATGAGAGCAGTGCTGGAAACTTGGGTTTGCTCGATGCACAAGTCGTAGATATGCTTAGGGGAGTACCACAGTCAAAAGCACAAATGGATCAAGCAAATGAAATGATTGCAGATGCTATGTTTGAATTGGGAGTGCTATATAGAAATAACTTGGAAAACTTTAGGAAGTCTATTGATATTTTAGAGCAATTATTGGTGCGCTATCCCAACTCAAAGCATATTCCAGAAGCCTTATATTACTTGCATCTGATGCACAAAAATCAAGGCAACACTGGTAAAGCTGAGGAATACCAACAGCGACTAGTGCGCGACTACCCCAATAGTGTTTTTGCTAAAATATTGACAGACCCAAATTTTGTGAACACACTCAACCAAAAAGAGCGCGACTTGACGCAATTTTATGATGAAACTTATGCGCTATTCAACGCTCGGAAATATGAAGAAACCAGCGACAGGCTTCAGCAGGTAGCGCAACGATTTGGAAAAGACCATGCCTTACAAGCAAGATTTGCCCTGCTGCAAGCCATGACAACAGGTGCTTTGCAAGGTGTAGAAACTTATGTTGCCGAATTACAGAAAATAGTGGCTGCTTTTCCTAATACAGATGAGCAAAAGCGCGCAAGGGAGATTTTGCGTTTGCTAGGCGAGCGTAGTACCCCCAGCGCGTTGGGACAAGTTTCTAGTCCAGATGCGCAGGAAAGTGAATCACAATTCACTTATGAGCCAGATAAAATGCACTATATAATCATTACAGTTTCTTCAGATGATGCGTTGACAGATGCTAAAATTGCTGTTTCTAATTTCAATCGCAAATATTATCAGGCAGAAAATTTAAGAATTTCCAATATTTATTTAACGCCTGAAGGTCAAGAGCGCATTCCTGTTATTGTGATTCGACGCTATGATAATGCAGAAAAAGCAATGGAATACTTCAAATCTACCTTACTCAATCGCAATGATTTTATAAAAGATAAGTTTGAGATATACCCTATCACACAAACCAATTATCAGCAAGTCATTCGCAATAGATCATTGGGCAGCTATCGGGATTTCTTTAACTCGAACTACAAAAACTAAGATTGTTGAATTTGAAATATTGACTTTTATGCTGTTTTCAGGAATAGCAGATTTATTTTCCTTTTCCTTGGAATAGCACTAAAATTGTATAAAACAAAATCCGAATATCCAGTGCAAGCGACATATTTTCGATGTAAAGAATATCAAATTTGAGGCGTTGAATCATTTCATCCACAGTAGAAGCATAACCGTATTTGACTTGTCCCCACGAGGTAATGCCAGGACGCACTTTAAGCAAATGCCGATAGTGCGGCGCACGCTCCATGATGAGGTCAATGTAATACTGCCGCTCCGGACGAGGTCCGACCAAAGACATATCCCCTTTCAGCACATTCCAAAACTGAGGAAGTTCGTCAATGCGCCATTTACGCATGATGCTACCCCAGCGCGTGCAGCGACTATCGCCACAGTAAGATAACTTCGGACCGTGTTCTTCAGCATCCACGTACATAGAGCGAAATTTGTAAATATAAAAAGGTTTGTGATTCAATCCGATGCGTTTTTGTTTAAATAGTATTGGTCCAGGAGAAGAGAATTTAACCCTTACAGATATGTATATGTAAAACGGGAGCAGTAGCACCAGCATAGTAGTAGAAACAACAACATCCATAATACGCTTCATAAGGAGTTGCCACTTGGGCATTAGTTCTTGCTCAATTTCGATAAGGACTGCCCCATACAAATAGTTCATTTTTACTGTCCCCAGCAAAATGTCATACATGTCGGGAATAATTTTCACTAAAATACGATTGCCATAATCGAATAGAGTACTCAAAATACCACTTAAGCGATTATGCTCAGAAGTTTCAATCGCCACAATGACTTCTTCTATGTTATAAAGTTCAATTACCTGTTCAATTTGATTGCTTTTACCTAACACAGGTAAATATTCTTTAAGTTCGTTAGTGCTATTACCATTGATATCAATAAAACCTATGAAGTTATTGCCTAAGCCCTTTTCTCTACTCGTGATTTCCTTATACAAATCCAAGGCATTTTGATTGCCTCCAACGATAAGCGTATTGTAGGTAATCAATCCTGACTTTAGGCGGATAGAAGCTCTAGTTAGTAAAATCATCCTCGCGGTAACCGTCAATAAAAAATGTACCGCAAACAAGACCAGAAAAGAACGATAATAAGTTTGATAACTTACTGCAATATCGTCCAACAACAACGTAAAAAAAATAAACAACACTCCAATAAAACTCAATAAGAATGTACGCAAAAATGCTTCCATTCTTGAAATGCGATAAATATCATGGTAAATGTCAAAAATAGCATAGAGCAGAATCCATCCTATGGGAATAGCGATGATACCAAACCAAAAATTTTGGTCATTTAGCAAACTAACATCAATGAGGTTGCCCTCTAAGTATTTGCGATAGATGAAAAAAATCAGCCATCCTAGCATAGCTGAAAAAAAATCAGCAATTTTGTAAACGAAAGTGTCCCATTTTCTAGTCTTTGTGGAACTTCTCTTCACAGCCTCTAACATCCCGTTTTGCGGCGGAGTAGGTATTCCTTTAGTCGTAGTTAATTTTCCTTTTGATGCTTGCATATCTTTACGTAAAAGTGATGGTTCAGTTTTTATTTGTTTTAAAAATGAACCAATTTTATATTGTCCAACCAAATACGCCCAATGTCCATGTCTGGTGGCAGTACCGCAACAAAGGCTACCTGATATTCGTCGGCTTTCAAGACAAAAGCAGTTTCCGAAAAATTCAAATAGACCTTATTCCAGTCTTTTCGAGGGCGTAAGATAGGTTCAAATAAACGTTCAGCAGGTTTGGATAAATCGTTGTAATGACCAATTAATCCAATGCCTAGCTCAACGTCTGTTTTATAAGTTAACTCAAGGTAAACAAAAGCACCTTTATCTAATAATCCTTTGTATTTTTGATCTATTCTACTTGCTATTTGAACAACTCTGTTATTGGAGGTTAATGTAATTCGTCCTGAGCGTCGTCCTTCAAATACCTCTTCGGTATCAAAATCAATTTTGGTGAGCAAGTTTCCGTCTAAATCCTCTGTAAACAACTGAAAATCAGCTTCAAAATCTTCTATGAAAGCAAAGGCAATATCTTGGCGATAGCTAGTAATTGGCAAAAGCGTATCTGTTTGTAAAGGCAATAAAGTCGTATTAGAAAGATAAGGCAAAAAGAAGGGGTAAATCTCGGGAAGTGTACTAATACCATTGTCTTTTATGCCCGCATCTATCCTAATATCAGCCTTACCTTCCTGCAAAATTGGAATGGTAGAGGGTAAATTATAAACCCCTAGAAATTCACCATTCACCGTCAGCCATGCTTCTGTTATTTTTTGATGACCACTACCTTGATTAGAGTTTGTTAGTCGAAAATCAAAAGGTTGAAGGTAAATATAAGCGGGTAAGCGTTCTTCTGGATTAATCAGATTACAGGCAGAAAATAAACAGACTAGAAACAGCAATATCCTGTAATTCATACGATTATCGTTGTATCGAATGCTTTAAGTCAACAAATGAGTTCAAAAACGAACCCTAAATTAATATATTCAACATTGAGTTTAAAATAACTTTACATTAAATTTGCAAAAAAGATAACGCTTTTTCTTGTCGTGTTTGTATGCTGTCTAAAATTTGCTGCGCCAAATACAGTGCTTTATAGCCGTCTTCCATTGGTACTGTTGGCTTTTGGTCGTTTTGAATACTTTCTGCCAACGATTGTAATTCCATCTTAATCGCATTGATAGGTTCTATGAAAGGCTCTTCCATCGTCATCCATTTTTCACCTTGTTCCGTCGGAATTGGAATAGCAAATTCAGTTGTTTTTTCTGTACTCAATTGCACGATTTGTGCCTTTTTCTCCAAAAAGTCCAAGCTAACATACGCATTAGGTTGAAAAAGGCGCAATTTTCGCATCTGCTTTATCGAGATTCTACTGGCAGTCAAGTTCGCTACACAACCATTGGCAAATTCAATGCGTGCGTTGGCAATATCTGGGGTATCACTAACAACAGCAACGCCACTTGCGCTCACATTCATCACAGGTGAATTGACAAGGCTAAGCACAATATCTAAATCGTGGATCATCAAATCAAGTACCACAGAAACATCCGTTCCTCTAGGATTGAAAGTTGCTAAACGATGCCCTTCAATGAACATAGGTTGAATCAAGCGACCACTTAACGCCAACAAAGCTGGATTGAAACGCTCTACGTGTCCCACTTGTGCCTTTACAGGATGTTGTCGCAACAAGTCAAGTAACATTTCCGCCTCAGCGATAGTTTTAGTTATTGGCTTTTCAATAAAAAGATGCTTGCCAGCAATGATAACCTTTTGCGCCAGTTCAAAATGTGTGGGCGTAGGCGTTACAATGTCTATCACATCAACAGTATCAATGAGTGCTTCCACATTTTCAAAAGCAGCGATTTGAAATTCTGCCATTACCGCTTTTGCTTGCGCCTCATTAGGGTCGTAAAAACCAATCAATTCGTATGTTTCTGGAAGCTGTTGAATACATTTGAGATGAATTTTTCCCAAATGACCTACCCCTAGCACGCCGATTTTTAATTTTTTCATCATAATCCTGAATTTCTAAGATTTGACAATAAAAAAGAACATTTATTATCAAACTCATCTAAGATACATTAATACCCCTACAAAAAGTGTAATTAAAGCAATAAGTACCGTCGCCATTTTTACGGAATACTGAATGTGCTGGACAAACGCAGCAATGTCTTTTTTTAGATGTGGATATTTAGGATAAATTTCTTTTTCCATTTTTTGCTTGCTCAAAAAATGGCTACTATCAAATTCTACGCCATGTTGCACTAATTTTTTGTAAGCACGCAAGACCTTCACTCTAAAGTAAAAATTGAGTATTAACATAGCAGCGAAGATAGCTAAGATGAAAAAAAGTAAGAATTGTTGCATTTTTTTATCTTCAATTATTAAGTAAATGTAGATAAATTCGCTTAGATGTATCGAATTTACACATTAGGATGGACAAACATTTTACTTTTTTAACGAATAATTAGAACTGAATGCACTTTTCGGAAGTTAGTGATTTACTTTTGGGTTAGTTTCTGGGAATAACAGCTTACATGAATAAAGGAGTCGTAGTCAAATCAACAGGAAGTTGGTATCAAGTGCGATTAGAAGACGATAAAGTCTGGGACAGTCGTATTGTAGGGAAATTTAGATTGAATGGAAAAAAGATAACTAATCCTGTGGCAGTAGGTGATGAGGTAATGGTATTGCTTGATGAAGAGAATCAAACAGCACTCATTAAAGAGATTTTGCCACGTCGCAACTATGTGGCTCGGCAGTCGCCTAGAAAAAAACACGATGTACATTTGCTCGCCAGCAATGTGGATCAAGCTATTGTCATTGTTACTATCGTTGAGCCTAAGCTAAAGCAAGGATTTATTGACCGTTTTTTGTTGATGACAGAGCCTTATAATATTCCTTCAGCCATTATTTGTAACAAATCGGATTTGTATGAGGAGGAGGATATGGAAATGTTTGAACTATTAAAGGAAATTTACCAGCCTCTGGGTTACAAAATATGGCTCACCTCCATCATAGATGGCATAGGATTAGAGCAACTGAAACAATATCTAAAAGGCAAAACTACACTGTTGAGCGGGCAATCTGGTGTAGGAAAATCTTCGTTAGTGAATAGTATTCAGCCCCATTTGACCATACGCACAGGGGACATTTCCGACCATTCAGGCAAAGGACAGCACACCACTACTTTTGCAGAAATGCACCCCCTTGATTTCGGTGGCACTATTATTGATACACCGGGTATCAAATCATTGTCATTCAATAACTTAGAAGTTATGGATGTCGGGCATAACTTTCGGGATATTTTTTCTGTATCCAAGCTGTGCAAATTTGGGGACTGCACACACCGCAATGAACCCGACTGTGCAGTCAAAGAAGCAGTCGCAGAGGGCATTATCCACGAAATGCGTTACAATAACTACCTAGCTATTCTTGATGAAATTGAAGACCAAGATTATTGGGCTAGGAATGAAATGTAGCGTTTACAAGGTATCAAAATGCGCATAAGCAGTTTTGAAACGTGCTAACACTTCTGTTTTGCCTAATAAAGCTGCCATTTGGAACAAATCAGGTCCTTTAAGTGTACCAGCAATAGAAATGCGAAACACTTGAAGTATATCTCCCATTTTCAAGTTTTGCTCATGGATAAGTCCTTTAACTTGACTTTCTAAGGTAGCTGCATCAAAAGGATCGGTCTTAGCAATTACAGCTACTAAAGCATCGAATTGTGGTCGAGCATCAGCCTTCCATTTTTTCTGAATCGTCTTTTCGTCATAGCTTTGCACCGGCTCAAAGAAGTAAATGCCTTTCTCCAATAATTCTGTAGTTTTGGCAACTCGCCCTTTCATTAGTCCACAAAAGGCACTTAAAAAAGCAAGGTCAGTAGTGTAACCTTTTTCTTTGGCTAATGGTTGAATTAGGTAAGCTAAGTAGTCGTTATCTGCTACTGCCATATACTGCTGGTTGTACCAAGTTGCTTTTTCAATATTGAAGCGCGAACCTGATTTACCAATTTTTGCTATATCAAAGGCGGCGATCAATTCTTCCATAGAAAATATTTCTTGCTCGGTTCCGGGATTCCAACCTAAAAAAGCGAGAAAGTTAATAAGTGCTTCTGGCAAAAAGCCAGCTTCTCTGAAGCCGACGAAAGAATCTTCTTCAGTTTCACCCTTCCAGCTAAGCGGAAAGACAGGAAAACCAAACTTTGCGCCATCGCGTTTACTCAACTTACCTTGACCAACAGGCTTCAAGATGAGTGGTAAATGAGCAAATTCAGGCATAGTTGCCTCCCAACCTAGAAAACGATAAAGCAATACATGATGCGCTGTACTGGAAAGCCACTCCTCACCGCGAATGACGTGGGTTATTTCCATCAAATGGTCATCCACAATATTAGCAAGATGATAAGTCGGCATTCCGTCCGCTTTCATCAATACACGGTCGTCTAGTTCATTACTACTAAGAGCTACTTTTCCTCTAATTCTATCCTGAATGGTAACCGTTTCATTACTAGGTACTTTCAAGCGAATGGTATATGGCTCTCCACTTTTCAATCTTTTCTGAAGTTCTTTTTTGCTGATAACCAAGCTATTGTCCATTTCAAGGCGAATGCTATCATCGTATTTGAACGTCTTTCCTTCTGCTTCCATCGCATCGCGCTTAGCTTGGAGTGCCTCTGTTGTATCAAATGCGTAGTAAGCATTGCCCGAAGCAACTAGCTGTTCTGCATATTGCTTGTAAATTTCTTTTCTATCCGATTGGCGATAAGGTCCAAAAGCCCCACCGTGTTGTGGACTTTCATCTGGCACAATACCACACCACAATAATGCCTCTATAATGTACTGCTCTGCACCTTCTACATAACGCCCTTGGTCAGTATCTTCTATTCTTAGAATGAAATCACCACCCTGTTGTTTAGCAAGTAAGTAATTATACAGAGCTGTTCTCACGCCGCCAATATGTAAAGCCCCCGTAGGACTTGGTGCAAATCGAACTCTTAGTTTTCTTGTCATTTGTGAATGTCAGTTGTCAAAAATGGACGTATATTTATTTCAATCTAATTAAAAATCTAAATATTAGCAGCTCAAGGTCGCACCTCTTTTGTAATCCATTTTTCGATTACAGGACAGCGTTTATAAAGTTCATTTACCTGAATAAAGGTAGCGTCCACCCGTTCTGAAATCCATTTGTTGATGTAATCATTTTTCTTTGCTTCAATGGCAGCTTTGCGTATTTTAGAGTAGTCTAATTCCAAATTGGCTTTATGTGGCGCTGTACGCGATTGTAATTGCACTATCCTGTAACCTATTTCGCCGTAGGGATTGGTAAATTCAAAAGCATTCGACACTGCTCCCACTTCCATAGTATCAATAGTAAAATAAATATCGGGGTCGAGATCGCCGATTTCAAAAAAGGTATTTCCAGAAAGTGGATTGGTCATGCGCCCATCGTTGTTGTAGCTTTGTACATCGTCGCTTCCAAAACGCTTAACTGCTCTCGAAAAAGAGATGCTATCCGAAACAATAAGTTGTCGAATAGAGTCTATTTTTTTTCTAGCTAATGCTAAATCGTTTTCTGTAATGAGTGGTTTAATCAAGATATGTCTAGTATTAATAGAGTTTCCCCTTCTACCTTGCAATTGAATGAGGTGAAAACCAAATTCTGATTCTACAATATCCGACAGTTCGTTTACATCTAAGTTGTACGCAGCAGCTTCAAATTCTGGTACGAACTTTCCGCGAGTTGTCCAACCTAAATCTCCTCCTGCTCTACCTGAACCTGGGTCATTAGAAAACTTTCGTGCCAAATCTGCAAAATCTTCGCCGTTTTCAATGCGTTGTTTAATTTCTTCTAATTGTTTGATGGCTAAATTACGCTGCTCGTCATTTATTTTAGGAAAGATTGCGATTTCCCCTACTTCTACTTCAGAATTGAAATAAGGTAAACTATCCTTTGGAATCTCATCAAAAAATGCCTTTACCTCCGAAGGAGTAACGGTAATACCTGCGACAATGTTATTACGCATTCTATCGGTCAATATTTGATTTCTAAGGTCTTCTCGAAATTCATCCTTTACCTCATTTACTGTTTGCCCATAATAAGACTCAAACTGCCTCAAGTCGCCTTGCATATAACCAAGAATACGGTCAATACGAGCGTTGAGTTGATTTTCCACTTCCGCATCAGACACTTCTATACTATCTAAGCGCGACTGGTTGAGCAATAGTTTTTGACCCATTATTTGGTCGAGTATCTGGCATCTTGCCTCTGGTGGCAAACCACCTTGTTGTGCAGCAATCAAAGAGAATTGTTCCTCAACCTCAGAAAGTTGTATGAACTCACTACCTACATTAGCAATAACTTGGTCTATGATTTGCCGTTGGGTAAAAGCAAACATGCTTAAAGATAAGCATAATAATAAAACGATAAATTGTCTCATGGCTCGTGGTTTCAATCATTAATAAAAATGCGTACCTTATTTGCACGCTTCCCGCTTTCATACATCTCTTTTCTAGTCTGCTCTAAAAGGGCTTGCTTTTTTTGTTTCAAAATATATCGCTTAGCTTGCCCTTCAATGTAAGAAAGCGGTGCAATTTCCTTTTTATTAATCACTTCAAAATTTTTGTAATAGTAATCGTATTGTTCATCTCGCTGGATAAATTCTTTTTTCGAGCGAATATTATCTTCCGTTAGAGCATCTTTAGGCAATGCAAATGCTAAATCATCTATGCTATACCAAACACTATCTTGCAAAAAATAGGCTTCTGCCTCCTTAGCACAAAAATTATTCAACTGCCGATAGTTTATTTTATTTGTTTTGCTATTCTTCCACCAATTTAAAAAATCTTTTGGCAACTTGACATCATTTCTTATTTTGATGAGATAACAACGTACAATAGGCTTTTCCAATTCATATTGTCGGCTATTTTTTTCATAAAAAGCCTGTAATTCTTTATCCGTTACCGTAGAATCTAAAAGTTTATCTATGAGTGCTTGCTCGTAATTATGACGAATCAAGGAGGACTTATAATCCTCCACTAGCTTATCAATGTTCCAATCTTTTGGAATATTTTCTTCTGCTTTGTGTAGCATCAACATCTCGCCTACCCAACGGTTGACATAGCTTTTAGTGATAATTAACTCTTCCTCTTCTGTTGCGCCTTCTGGAATCATCCAATCTATTGCCGAACGGTAGAGCTTTTTATCATAAACACTTGCCAGCAGTTTATCTTCTGTTTTATCCTCAGAGATAGGTTTACAGCCCATCATTTGGATTGCCAAACACAAGGTTAATGCTACTTTCCAATATTGATAAGTATAAGAAAATTCTATTTTAGAAAGATTGACCACTCTCAATGTTGATGATTTTATGCTAAAGTTCATACTAACTCTTCGTTAGGCGACTAAGTACGCGCTTGTTTACTTTCACATCGTATTCTTTCATCAAAGTTTCTACCCATTTTTTCTCCAGATGGTCTTGATAATCAGCCACTACATAACCTCTTGCCTCTTTCAAAGTCTTGGGTGAGCGTGGAATCACACTTTCAATCTTGTAAAAAGAAACTGTTTTCTTTACATTGTCCAACTCGTTCTCTGACAATGTCCCTGCAGACCAAGTTAAGGCATCCAAAGATTTATTTCTACCCTTTTCTACTACCATTTCTTCCACAGAGATAAGAGGCTTTTCCCCTTCATTAAATTTGGTTAACATTTCTTTAGGTGTCATTTTCTTAGCAGATGCCCTAATGTCTGAAACCACAGCAATTCCTTCATTGTTAATAATATATTGTGTGGCGTTCACTCTATCCTCCCAATTATACTTACCTTGAACGGTTTTGAAAAAGTTCTCTAGCCCTAGTGTATCTTGCGAAGCCTTGTCCCAAACTAAAATTTTAGTAGCTTCAAATAGCAAAATACCTTCTTCATATTCTCGCATTAATGCCTTGAACTCTGGATATTTTTCTTGCAGTTGACCTTCTTCAAATTTCAATGCCTGCTCTTTAGTGAAAGTTGCATAAAGTGTATTTGCAACTTCTTTTGGTGCAATATTCTGCCGTCCCAAACTAATTCGCTCACGTGCAGCACGTTGTACATAATCCAAAAAATCGCTCATCATCACAAAATAACTGTTGCCAAATTGAAATAGCACACGGTTTGTTCTATCGTCGAGTTCTGGCGCACGCCAAGCTAATGTCAAGAACGCTGCTGATAGAGTGTCTCTAAAAGACCAAAAAGGTTGTAGGGTTTCCACAAATTTACCTTCTTTTTTGATGCGCTCTACTAGCGCTTTATTCGCCAATTCAAAGCGGCTATCGTTTCTAATGACAGATTCTAAACGGCTTCTTTCTTGAGCATAAGGCAGTTGTTCTTTTTTGCTGATACGCTTCACAATATGCCAGCCTGCACTAGTCAAGAATGGACGAGAAATATCTCCATCCTTTTCTAAGCCAAAAGCAGCATTCTCAAAGGAAACTTCATAACGATTAATTCCGAATAGCCCCAAGTAGCCTCCCTTACTTGAAGTCGCTCTATCTTGTGAATAAGTTTTTGCTAATTCTTCAAAACTCTCGCCAGCATTGAGTTTTTCTTCCACTGTCTTAATCACTTTTGAGGCCTGCTCTGGTGTTGCCCACTCCTCGCCTGTGCGCACCAGAATATGCGCAACTTCCATCTCTCCTCTTGCGGGGCGACGATTATTTACCTTTACTAAATGATATCCAAGTGATGTACGTACAGGACCAACTACTTGATTTAACGGAGCTGTGTAAGCAGCCGTTTCTAAATCATAAAATCCATTGGAAAGTACGGCTGTGATGTATCCCACTCTACCCCCATTTCCTTTAGAAGTATTGTCGTCGGAAAAAGTAGCCGCCATTTCTTCAAAAGATTTGCCGTTCTTAATTTGTGCTTGGATGTCTTTTATCTTGTTCAAGGCTCTCAAAGTATCCTCTGGCGTTGCATTTTGATTAACAGCAATCATGATGTGGCTAATATCAACGTCCTGTTTCTTACGCTCATATGCCTCACGCATGAGTTTATCTGTAATCTGACGGTCTATCAAATAGGAGTTTGCCAACTGCTGACGATAGCCCATCAACTCGTTTTTCAAGCTAGGCACAGTATCCAGTTTCATATCTTTTGCCTTCTGAACTTTGAGCTTGAATTTGATGTAAAGCTCTAGGTACTCTTCCAACGATTGCCGAGAGTAATCGGCATTTGTACCATTCGTTTTATCGTAAATGTATTGGAATTCAGACAGTTTAGTGGGTTGTCCATTAATAGTAAACAAGACTAAGTCGTCATCTTTTTGAGCAAAAACAGATAATTGAACAAGAAAAAAAATTACGCTAACGATCATTATCCTTGTCATGGGTGAGTTTATTTTATTTTTGTGACATAATATTCTAAAACGCTGCAAAATTAATAATTAACTGATATGAAAGTGAATTGCTTGCGAATTGATTAAAAAATACGCTTCAAAAAATGCCCCATTTTTTGTTCTTTAGTCTTGAGATAGTCGTAATTTTCCTTTTTAGGTCGAATGATTAGGGGCACTCTACTAATAATTTGTATCGGCGATTTTTCAATAGCTTCCACTTTATCTGGATTATTGGTAAGCAAATGAATCGAACGAATCTGTAAATCCTGCATAATGGCAATGGCAATATCGTATTGTCGGGCATCAATTTCTAAACCTAAATGTATATTAGCCTCTATGGTATCGTCACCTTTATCCTGCAAGTTGTAGGCTTTCAGTTTGTTAATCAACCCAATCCCTCTACCTTCCTGCCTTAAATAAATGAGCACACCACCGTGCATTGCCACCAAATTCATGGCTTTTTCTAATTGTTCACCACAATCACACCGTTTTGAGCCAAACAAATCACCTGTAATGCACTCCGAATGAATACGCACATAAACAGGCATGGCACTATCAAAATTTTCATGCACCATAGCCAAATGTGGCATCCATTCATTGGAATTATCTGCGTAAGCAATCATATTGAAATTACCCCAAGATGTGGGAATCTTTGCTTCGGATTGTCGTATTGTCATTTCAACTGTTTCTTTTGCTACTGAGTTTTCTCTTTTGAAGTACCACCATCAAGAACATTGAAAACAAAGATTGTAGCGTCTTCTGAACGACTATTTTGCTGCCAGTGTTATGTTTATTTTACAAAGGGTTTAACTTTCCGTGCTTACTTCAGCAAGTTAACCGTTATTGACCAAATATTGTTGCTACAAAAGTGATGAAGCTATCTTTAAAAATGATATTAATTTTCTTGCTATTAGTGCAATGCCAATCGAAAGAGCCAACCATAAGCACTGGTTTGTATTACTGGAAAACAAATTTCCAACTTAGCCCAATGGAACGCCAATGGGTAGATGAGTTGGCTACTAAAAGGCTTTATGTAAAGTTTTTTGATATAGATGGCAATAAGCCAATGGCAGAAATAAAATGGCAACCTTATGATTATCAAGGCATTGAAATTATACCAACAATTTTTATCACCAACAGAACTTTAAACAATACTGGAAATGAGGATTTGATTTATTTAGCGGATAACATCGTAAAAAAGTTAGTTCAATTAGCTAAAGGCTATCCTTTTCAAGAAATCCAGTTGGATTGCGATTGGTCTAATAGCACACAATTAGCTTATTTTCAGTTAATTGAATACATAAAAGCCCAACTCCCCGATGTAGCGATTTCTGCCACCATTCGATTGCATCAGGTCAAATATTTCGAGCGAACAGGCGTGCCACCCGTAGCAAGTGGGATGCTTATGTGCTACAACATAGGTAACCTAGATGAATGGGCAACCGAAAATTCCATTCTCGACATAACTTTACTTCAGCAATATCTCGTTAATTTTAATCGCTACCCTTTGGCGTTAGATGTGGTGTTACCACTATTTAGCTGGGCAGCCATTTATAGAGATGGGCAACTCATAAAACTTATCAATCAACTGAATACCAGTAACTTATTCGACCAAAGTTTATTCCTTCAACTCGCTCCCAATCGCTGGGAAGTGCTGCAAAACACTTATTTAGCAGGACACTACCTTTATGCAGGCGACCGCATACGCTTGGAGCAAGTCACCCTTGAGCAGTTATCAGAAACCGTAACATTACTCCGCAAAGTTTGGAAAGAAGAGCAATTTACACTTGCTTTTTATCATGTAGATACCGCTATTGTGCAACAATTTTCTGCTGAAAAATTGTTAGAAGTAATAGAAGATTGGCGGTAAACTATAATATATAAAATATTCATCCAAAAAATATTAGCTTTATTTCTCTAGCATTAAATCTACATGAGGATGCTCATCTAAAAACTCCCTTAATCGTTTTCGCTCGGGTACATAGCGAATGGTGCGTCCAAATGAACCACTTGCTTTGAGGTAAATTTTACCTATTGGAAAAATTAACCGTTCTTTATGTATCACTTTTTCTATATCTCGCAAAGGATAGCGAACATGCTTGAAATAATTGGTAACATAGAGATATTCTTGCCCAATTTCAACACGCTTCAAGCGTATGACCAACCAATAGAGCAACAACAAACCTAAGAAATAAATAGCAGTAAAGACCCAACGAAATTCCTCTGCAGATAATCGTCCAATAGGTAAATAAGGAATGCGCCAAACGGCTAATGTGCAAGCCCCCACAAAAACAATCCACATGATGGGAATAAAAAATTTATAAAAAAGTGTCCAATTCGACGAAATACGAGTCATACTGCTAATCAACCGTTTTTTTTAAAGGATTAGTTTGATAATAAATGTTCGTTTTTCATGTTCAGTTTCACTCGGAATGCTATTATTCATAATACATTTACATTACAAACAAAACTCAACAATAAACATTTACTCTACTATTAAACAAAGATACAACTAATACAGCAATAATCAGTTAGTCGTCTATGTAATGAGGAACAAATCTACTTAAGTTATTATGTACTAAGGATTTGGTTTCTCTAATACCAATACCACAAGGAGTATCACCAACCACCCAACTCCCGATGACAGGGCGATTACCTTCAAAATGAGCTAATTCGGCGTATTGCTGAAAAATTTGAGGATTATCCGAATAATCACCTTCGGTTTCGAGTATCCATCTCCCATTTTTAGCAATACTCACATTTGCACCCTCCCTACCCCATATGGGCTTTTGCACAAAACTACTTAACTTACTCTGCTTTGTGTAGGTAGGCAACAACAAGGGATGATTAGGAAACATCTCCCAAAGTGCCACTAGAAGTGTTTTATTAGAAAGTATCATTTTCCATGCGGGTTCTATCCAAGCAGTAGAAGCCTCAGTAAGGTGTTTACCAAAGGCTTCTCCCCACATGTATTCCCAAGGATACAACTTAAAAAGAGTCTTAATAGGTGCATCGGTTTTGTCCACAAAAGTTATGCCATTCCAACCAATTTCCTCCATTGTCAAAAAAATAGCTTCCACACCTGCCTGTGTTGCGCAATCCATCAAATAAGCAACATTCATGTAATCCTCTTCATTACCACCCACAGCAGCAAAATGAATCGTTTGCAAATTTCGGCTTTTGGCATATTCAAATTGCGCAATTAACATTTCATGGATGCTATTGAATTGATCTTTTCGTGGAAAAACTTCCTGCAACCAATTCCATTGCACCACAGCAGCTTCCAGCAAGGAAGTAGGCGTATCTGCATTAAACTCAAGTAGCTTGATATTTCCTTCAGTATCAATACCTAAATCAAAACGACCGTAGATGGTTACATCATCCCACTGCCAAGTATCGGCAATCCAGCGGTGCAAATAGTGCGGAATGTGCCATTCTGCAAGGCGTTTGTCCTCAATCGCGCGTTCCACTACCTCAAGACACATATCGAACAACTCTTTAGTAACATCCTCTATGCGCTCAATTTCGGGCATTGAAAAAGTATAACAAGCACTTTCATCCCAATATCTACCGCCTACGCTATGAAAGCGAAAGCCTAATGCCTCTACTTTCGATTGCCAGTTTGGTCGTTCGGATATTCGTAAGCGATTCATTTTAAATGGTTATTTGTTGAATGGTTTACTGAGCTATTAACTTACTGTACTCTTACCACTTGTGCTATTACCTTGTGCGCCAAAACCTCCACGCGAAGTTGCACCTCCGCTACTTGTACCTGTTCGAGTTGTTGGGCGATAGGCTGGGCTACTAATTTGCGATATATTTCCACCTTGATATAAGCGCGGCGCAATCATACCGGCAATAATTGGATAGTACAAACCATAATGTCTTCTATATTGATTGCCGTTGATAACTGTATCTTGCTTATCTGGCGCATCATCGCCTGTGGTCCAGTCTCCAGCTCCAGCAGACGATTGTTCGTAATTATCTTGGCTATTCACTGGTTTTCGGTCAGAAAAACAAGCTGCCATTGTAAGTGTCAAACCTAAAACAATAGTCGTTGATTTTTTCATTGATAATACATTTTACAACTCCTAAATATCATAAAAATAGTGCCTTTGCGTAAAATTCAAAAAAGTATTCGACTAAAACAATGAAATACGCTATTAAACTCAAATGTTCAAAAGTTAGAAGTTAATCCTTCAAAATGCTTTTCTTTGTCATTGAAACAAATAAATTTCACAAGAAGCATTATTTTTGCGAAAAAAAATAGATAACTGTGGGAAGAGCATTTGAATATCGCAAAGCCACCAAATTTGCAAGGTGGGATAGAATGGCAAAAGCCTTTACAAAAGCAGGTCGAGAGATTACAATGGCGGTTAAATCAGGGGGTACTGACCCAGAGTATAACTCCACACTCAGACGAGCTATCCAAAACGCCAAATCTGTGCAAATGCCTAAAGACCGTATTGAGGCTGCCATCAAGCGAGCAAGTTCTAAAGATGCGGAAGATTTTTCAGAAATTGTTTATGAAGGTATGGGACCGCATGGCGTTGCAGTTGTTGTGGAAACAACTACCGATAATCCTACTCGAACAGTAGCCAATGTGCGTGCCATTTTTAGAAAAAAAGGAGGAACACTCGGTACGCAAGGAATGCACGATTTCATTTTTGATAGAAAAGGGGTATTTTATGTACCGGCAAATAGCATTGCCGATTCAGAAGAATTTGAGTTGGAATTTATTGATTACGGTTTGGATAAGCTAGAAAAATCGGAAGATGGAAGTCAATATATTATATATGTGGATTTCAAGGACTTTGGTAAAATGCAAGAAGGTTTAGAAAAAAATAAGATTGAAGTAGAAAAATCAGAATTGCAGCGCATTCCCAACCACACCAAAGAACTAACAGAAGAACAAGTGGACGAAATGCTGGAATTAGTGGATGCTTTGGAGCAGGATGACGATGTTCAATCTGTTTTCCATAATTTAAGTTGACATCACTAAAATGTTAAAAGTTAATGATTGATACCTTTAAAAAAGTCTGTATGGAAACTACTATCAAAAAATAAATGTGCCATTATTGATTGCAATAAGCAGAATAAAAATGAAAGCAACAAGACGAGATTTCATTAAAACATCCAATCAAATTGCAGTAGGCATAGGCTTAATGGGCGTTGCTGCCTGCCAAGAAAACAAAACAATGATGACTAACACTGTAAAGACAACACTTATTCACACGGTTTTCTTTTGGTTCAACGAAGGGGTAACCGAAGCGGAAGCGCAACAATTTGAGCAAGGTTTGATGAAATTAAGCACTTGTCCTTCTATTCAAGCATTTTACTATGGTAAAGCCGCTGGCACACCTAGAGAGGTCGTAGATAATTCTTACAATTACGCTTGGATTTTACATTTTGAAACCGCCGAAGCGCAAGATGAATACCAAATTGACCCAATCCATCAGGAATTTGTGAAGCTTTATAAGCACCTTTGGGCAAGGGTACAAGTGTATGACACCGTTGTAGGTTAAATTTATAGATTTCATCTAAAGCACTTGATAATCAAGTGCTTTAGATGAAATCATACTTATGCACTACGCTTCATTATTTACTAAAGTAAGTTTTTGCATTAAATTGCGAACATCTTCAACATTCAAGAGATTGAATCGAGCATCAGTTTTGTCTAAACCTACTTTTATGGTGTAGGCATGACTAGGCATTGCTCTGAAAGTGTCTTCGTCTGTATGGTCATCACCAATAGCGATAATGAAATCGTATTCCTGTTCAGAAAGCCAGTTATAAATGGCTTTTCCTTTATTTACACCAGCATTTTTTATTTCCACTACTTTATGTCCTTCTAAAACTTGCAAATCCAAATTAGCTGTTAAATACAACAACACATCTTTGAACTCGCGCACGCGCTTTTCCCCTAAATCTCTGTCAATATTTCGGTAGTGCCAAGCGATAGAATATTGCTTTTCCTCAATAAATGAACCAGGCGTTCTTTCCACAAGGTTTTCCAATAGGGCATATACTTCAGGCTTCCAACTATCTCTCAAACCTAGTGCCTTTTGCCAGTTATTGTGGCGTTTCGTCCACACGCCATGCTCTGCTGAGAAGTCTGTTCCGATATGTCCAAGCCATTTTTCTAAAGTAGCTCTATCTCTACCGCTACTTATAACTACTTGATTTTTAGGTTCTTGATGTAGTTGTGTAAGCATCTTTAATAGCGCTTCATCTGGAGTAACAGCCTGAGGATCAACATGAAAGTTCATCATCGTGCCGTCGTAATCCAATACGATTAATCTACTTTTAGCCTTTCGATAAGCCTCGAACAATTTTTCTTGTTCTTTTTCATCTAGTAGATTTGTCCTGATGGTATTCTTTTTATTGATTAATTTGATTTGTTCATTCATAAAAGTATTTGCCCAATGTCGAACATTGTACTTTTTAAGTTTCTTCTGCATTTCAACTAATCGGCGTTCCTGTTCGTCCTCGTCCATTTCTAGTGCTTGCACAATCGCTCTTTCCATATCATTCAAGTCAATAGGATTAATGATGATGGCTTCCAGCAATTCATTGGATGCTCCAGCCATTTCACTCAAGATAAGCACCCCCCTTTTATTGCGCTCTTTGCTGGCGATAAATTCTTTTGCCACCAAATTCATACCATCTCGAATAGGAGTAATCATAGCGACATCCGCTAATTCATAAAGTGTGGTTAATTCACGGAAATTCACCGAGCGGTAAAGATACTTAATGGGTGTCCAATCAAAACCACCAAAAGTGCTGTTAACTTCTCCGCAAAGTTCATCTACGGTATGTTTTAAGTCCTGATACTGATCAACGCCAGAACGCGATGGAACAACAATCATTACCAAAGATACTTTTCGATGATATTGTGGATTATTTTTTAAGAATTGAGCAAATGCTTTGATGCGTTGCGGAATGCCTTTAGTGTAGTCCAAGCGGTCAACACAAATGATAAGTCTTTGATTTTGAGCCAGTCGTTGAATAAAAAAGACATCATCTGTTTGTGATTCTTCTTCATCAGGGAAAGCGTATTTTTCATAATCAATACCCATTGGGAAGACATCCACATTGACAATACGCCCATCTACTTTTAGTTTTCCAAAATTGTGTTCATAACCTGCAATGCGGTAAGCAGCACTCAGGAAATGGCGCATATAATTAAAGGTATGAAATCCGATTTGGTCAGAACCCAGCACCCCTGCTAGCAATTCTTCCCTCCAAGGCAATACTCTAAAAATTTCGTAAGAAGGAAAAGGAATATGCAAGAAATAGCCAATGGAGATATTTGGAAAAGCCTCTCGAATCATTTTTGGTAGCAACATCAACTGATAATCATGTACCCAAACTAATTCATCGCCTTTAAGCAATGGAATAATGGCATCCGCAAATTTTTGATTAGCTTTTTTGTAGCTATCCCAGTATTCATCACTGTAAGTCGTGTACTGGGTAAAATAGTGGAAGTGTGGCCAAAGGGTCTTATTGCTAAAGCCTTCGTAGTAAAGTTCAATATCTTGGTCGGTTAAAAAAACAGGGACTAAATTACTTTTAGCCAAATCGGTGCGAATAGATTCCTGCTCCCATTCGTCGCTAATTTCTTGTCCAGGCCAGCCCACCCAAATCTTATTTAATGATGGGTCAAGCGAACTTAAGCCTGTGGCTAATCCACCAGCACTAGGATAATAGATCAGTTCTTTGTCGGCTGTTTTTTTTATGGTTACAGGCAAACGGTTGGAAACAATTACAAGTTGTTGAGACATAATGTATGGCGAATGTTGTTGTGTTAGGGAATAGCTAAAAGTAGTGATTTTTTTTGATTACAAAAGTATTTTTTTAAAACATTGAAAATATAACAAGCATTTCATGTCATTTTTTTAGCATTTATAGCAAAAAACAGTATCTTAATCCCATGAAAACAGTTATAATAAGATTGAACTATTTTTTTGATGATGTAATTATATGAAAAAGCTGCTCAAAGATGAAGCGGCATCAACGTTATCAGCAATGAATCCAGAGAATTTTGTAGAATATATTGAAAATCCATCTTTCTTGCATCAACTCAATTACGAAGAGTTGAAGCAGCTAATTTTGCAATATCCTTATAATGCGAACTTAAGGTATTTGCTGGTAAAAAAAAGTCAGATGGAAAATAGAGGCGACTATGAAAGAAATTTGCGCAATGCTGCTGTTCATGGTCCCGATCGAAAGCGTTTATTCGAGTTATTGAAGGAAGAGTTATTAATAGAAGACCGACTAGAGCTAAAGCAGCTCAATGAAATAAGTCTTTTTGAACCTACCAACAAAGAAGAAATTATACTGGAGATACCTAAAAAAGAGCCTTTAGAGGTGTTTCCCAATGTTTTTTTAAATGATACAACATCCTTCCAAGCGATTAAAGACGACGAGGACGAAGAATTGACGCTCCCCATAGAATCACTTTTGAAAGATAAGGAGCAGAATCTTACAAGTTCTTCCGAACAAAGTCTATCAGAAGAATCATCAGAGCCGCTTCATCGCTCCAAATTTAGCACTTGGAAGCAACGTTATGCCGTGCCTAATGCGTCAAAACTTACAATAAGAAATCTATCCAAAGAAGAAAATGCCGCTCGATTAGCTGAAAATAGTTTAGAAGAATCTGAAGCTATTGCTTCTGAAACACTAGCAAACATTCTTACTCATCAAGACCAAAATGAAAAAGCTATTGAAGTGTATGAAAAACTTGCTTTGCATTTCCCAGAAAAAAGTGATTTCTTTGCGCAGCAAATTAAAAAATTAAAGGAAAAATAAAAAGTAAGGCTTTAGTTCCTATGAAGTTGCAGATATACCTGCAAGTAAACACAGGGAGTTGGTCTTGTAGATTTAGCACTCAAAATTAGAAGCATTATGTTAGTAGGATTGACTGTATTTATTGCCTTGGTGTGTGTGTTGCTCATGACAGTAGTGTTAATTCAAAACCCAAAAGGTGGCGGGATAGACTCTACATTTGGAAGTGGAGCTAATCAAATGCTAGGTGCTGCTAGACAAGCAGACTTTGTAGAGAAATTGACTTGGTATTTAGCCATTGCTTTATTCGTGCTTTGCATTATAGCAGCTATTTATGTAGCAGGTTTTTCGCCAGCAGTAGAAGGTGGTGGAACGCTAACACCTTTGCAATCAGAGCAATAGTAAGCATTTGTTGCTACTCCAAAAGCCATCAACGCAGTTATTGTTGAACAACGAATGGCATCAACCTTGTGTGGTTAATGCCATTCGTTTTGAGTAGTTTTGTAGAAGTCATTCAAAAAATAATGTACTTTGGGCAAAGAATATAACCTAAAAATTATCTCGGCGGGAGCGGGCAGTGGAAAAACTTATCGGCTTACCCAAGAAATGGTTAATCTTTTGCGAAAAGGAATTAGAGCAAGTGGCATTATTGCCACCACGTTCACCGCTAAAGCAGCAGCAGAACTACAAGAGCGCGTCAGAACAAAACTACTAGAAGAAGGCTTGACTAAGCAGGCTGATGAGTTGAGCAACGCACTCATCGGTACGGTACATGGATTGGGTGTAAAGCTGCTTAAACGCTTTGCTTTCGAGGCAGGTGTTTCTCCATCAGTAGATATTATTGCAGAAGAAGACCAACAAATTATGTTTAATCAATCTCTTTCTATGGTGCTTCACCAAGAAAGAGTGGAAAAAATGGAACGCCTCTGCGACCGTTTAGGATTAAGCAAAAAAGACAATCACGACTGGCGCAAAGAAGTCAAACAAATTACAGAAGTAGCTAGAACCAATGCCTTTGGTAAAGCTCAATTAGAAGAAAGCAAGTTGCGCTCCATTCAATCTTTTGAACAATATCTAGGTAATGCCAACCAACTATCCAAAACCGCTTACCTTCAACAACTTGTACAAGCCATTGACCACGCCATTCAAGTCCTTGAAAACGGCGAAGATGAAACCAAAATTACAAGAACGGCTATTGCAGAACTCAAGGGAATAAAACGAGAATTTAAGCTAAAAGGCGATTTATATTGGTGGGAAATTGTCAAACTCACCAAACTGAAAGTGAGCAAGAGAAGCCAAGAGGAACTTAATGATTTACAAGCCCTAGCCGCTCAACACGAACAACTAGAATCCTTCCGAGAGGATATTCGCCAATACATTGAGCTACTATTCGATATAGCAAATGAAGCTATCGAAGAATTTGACCGCTACAAAAAGCAAAGGGGTTTAGTGGATTACACCGATATGGAAGTCTCTATCAAAGATTTACTCGACCATCCAGAAGTAAAATCAGTATTGGCAGAGGAATTGGATTTATTGATGGTGGATGAATTTCAAGATACCAGCCCTATCCAATTAGAGATTTTTCTCAAACTTTCCAAATTAGCTAAATTCTCTGTTTGGGTAGGCGACCCAAAACAATCTATCTATGGTTTCAGAGGAGCAGAGCCACAACTTATGCAAGCTATTATTCAAAAAAATGACGGTATCAAACCTGAAGATATTCAAGACACTTCATGGCGCAATCGAGAAGATGTGGTGTATTCCACTAATGCCATTTTCACTAAAGCCTTTAGCGACTTGCCTGTGGAACAAATTGCACTCAAGCCTGTGCGTACTAAAACTAAGTGCAATAAACACTTTGATGCTGAACCTATTGAAGCCAATGAAGCCCTTATTCATTGGCATTTCAAGCTCGAAGGCAGTGGCAACACTAATCAAACTTGGATGAACAACTGCATTGCAACATCCATCAAAAACATGATTGAAGGTAAAGTTTATGTTTGCCCTAAAGATAGCTCAACTTGGCGGACTGCCGAATTTGGCGATGTTGCTATTCTTTGTCGCTCCAACAAAGAGTGCCAAGATATGGCAGATGCTTTACATCGGGCTGGCTTGAATGCAGCCATATCAAGAGTGGGCTTAATGACAACTGCTGAAGCAAAGTTGGTAATGGCGTGCATGAAATACATCCTTACTCGCCAAGACACGCTTTCCGTAGCAGAAATCCTGCTACTGGCTACCAAAATTCCAATAGAGCAAATTATTGATGACCGTTTGAGGTATCTAAAAGCTAAAGAAGAAGGAACTGCTATCGGTTACTGGGCATCAGACCAGCCTTACATCAAACAACTTGACGCTTTGCGAGAGCAAGTAAAGGAACTTTCTAGTAGTGAAATTCTCAATCTTTTGTTGGATGAATTGGATTTACGCCGAATCATTGCTGGCTGGGGTAATTTGCAGCAACGCATGGACAATGTGGATGTATTACGCAAAATGGCAGATGAATATGAGGAAAGGTGTAACCGATTACATACGGGAGCATCGTTAGGTGGTTTTTTATTGTGGCTTAATGAAATAGAAAATGCAAAAACAGATCGTCAATCCTCTGGCGAAACCAAAGATGCAGTCAATATTATGACCTACCACAAGAGCAAAGGCTTAGAATATCCTATTGTAATTTGCCATAGCATGGAGCAAAACCTAAAAGCTGATGTGTGGGGCATGGAAATTATGACCGACCGAAAAGAGGTGAATTTGGACGATGTGCTGGGAGGTCGCTGGTTGCGCTATTGGGTTAATCCATATGCTGACCAAGTTAAAAACACACCCTTAGATGTTCGATTGACACAAAGTCCCATCTATCAAAATCGCTATCAACATGCGTTAGCGGAAGAGGCACGCCTACTTTATGTAGGTATCACGAGGGCAAGAGATTATTTGGTGTTTGTTTCAAGAGAAAAACCAACGAAGTGGCTCAATAGAGTTTGGCACAACGGCAAAGAAGATTTACCTACGCTCGACCCCGGCAGCTACGAAACACCTTGGCAGTGGAATCATAAATTTCTCACCATCAGAACAGAAGTATTTCAATTCGACAAGGAATTTCCAGAGGAAGCTATTAGCCTTCAACCTGTAAATTACATAGAGCCTCCCTCAGGCAAAAAAGACCATATGCTGTATCAAATTGATTTGACCAAAGAAAACTGGTCTGCTATTCACGAAACTAAAACAGGAAAAGGCCTGCAATACACTAGTGGGTTTGATTTAGAAGAAAATACACCACATCAAACGGTATCCAAAGCCATTAAAGCATTCACCATAGCATTTTGGCTGGAAGAAGATGCTCAGACAGCAAAAGCAATGGCTCAAGCACACATCCACCGCTTCGCTATTGACGAAGTTATCACCGCAGAGCAACTGTACCAACTTACAAAAGCGTTCTACGAATTATTGAATAACAAGTTTTCCATTCAACAACAATTTAGAAAATATCCCATAAGGTTACATTGGGACAAGCGTTTGTATGACAAGGTATTAGATATTGTACTCATCACGCCCCAAGAAGTCATTTTAGTACAAAATTCTGGCTTTTACGGGGAGGATAAGCGAAATCGAAAACACATTATTGATACTTTAAGCACTTGGAGTTTTTTAGCCTCAAAAGGGCTGAAACAAGTTTTTCCCAATAAAAGAATAAAGGTTTGGATTAATTTTGTGTTGAGTGGAACTATGATTGAAGTAAAAACAAAACAAGTCATGCAAGCACCTAAAACATTATTCTAAATCAAAAAAATAATCATTATTGTGAGACCTTTCATTATAGGCATTTCGGGAGGCAGTGGTTCAGGGAAAAGCACTTTTATAAAAATGATTGAGGCAAGTTTTAAAGAAAATGTTTGTGTAATCCCTCAAGACGATTATTACCTTCCTAAAAATCAACAAGTTAGAGACAATAAGGGAGTAAAGAATTTTGACCTACCAACAGCTATTGATAGTGAAACTTTTTATAATGATTTACTAAAAATAGCGGAAGGAAAACCTGTTAGAAAGTTAGAATACAATTTTAATAACCCTAATATCCAGCCACAGGAAAAAATATTTTATCCCGCACCTATTGTAATTGTAGAAGGAATTTTTGTTTTTTATTTTCCAGAAATAAGTGAATTATTCGATTTAAAAATATTTATTCATGCAAGGGAAAGCCTAAAAGTAATCCGAAGAATCAAACGCGACCAAATAGAAAGAAACTATCCTTTGGATGACGTTTTGTACCGCTACGAACATCACGTGATGCCTGCTTTTGATAAGTACATAAAACCTTTCAAAGATAAAGCGGATATTGTCATCAATAATAATAATCAACTAGACACCGCGTTCGAGGTATTTCAAGGATTTTTAAAACATAAATTGGGCATTTAAGAACGAACCATTATGAAATATTTATATTGTATTTTAATCATCTTGTGTTCTGTTCCAAATTTTGCTCAGTCCACCTTAACATCCTATTGGGGGATAGCTAATGGAAATTTACAAGGTAGTTTCATAGATGACAAAAAAAATACTTATACTTCATTAAATCTTGATTTTCAAATAGGTAAGATTCTAGGGAAACGATGGATAACAGGAATTGGACTTTCTGCTAGTACCGAAATCACCCAAAATATAAAAAATCCAAAGCAACGATTTTCTGCTGCTAGTACAGGTACTTCAATTTTTACCCAATATCATTTTTTGCAAAAACAAAATACCTCTTTTTATATTGCTCCAAGTATTTTATTCAGCAAAATATATACTACTAACGACGTGATTAGTCTTTCCAGTAGTGGTAATCGCGTAGATTACTTGCAAACCAGTCTGACATTAGGGAATTATTATTTTTTAAATCCTTACATAGCACTTCAATCGGCTATTTCCTTTCACGCATTAGAGGAAACATCCTCTAAAAACATAATGTCTATTAGAACACATGAGAATTTAGAATTTAATATTGGCTTACAATTTTTTATAAACACTTATCAAACAGATTATCAGTTGCCAAATAAAAAAGATAAAGCATACGCACTTCTATCTAAAACTTGGCTATTGGAAGGAAAACTACAATCTAAAAATACTTTATTAGCATCATCGAAAATAAATGTAAATACAGGATTACATTATTTTTTATTCAATTATTTATCAGTAGGTAGCCAATTTGGTGGTCATTATATTTACGATACAGAGGAATATCGTTTTCTAATAAAACCTAGTCTAAGATTTTATTTACCTACTAATATAAATTATTTTTATCTCGAAATAGGAGCTGGAGCTACTCAAGAAAAAATAAAAATTAATAATACTTTTCGATATAATCCTACCGTATTTGCAGAGGGGCAACTGGGCTTTGGATTATTTTTATCCCATAACGTAGCCTTACAAGGTGGCGTTTTTTATAGATACTACACTCCTTGGGACAATAAACCACTTGTAGAAAACAGCTTTAGGGGTATTGGTTCTAATATCGGCATTCAATATTTTTTGTGGAATAGTAAAAAGAGGATTATAAAATAGTATCAAATTCATCTTCTGATGTTGGTGTTAACTTTTGCATTGCGCCCATTATTCTTTGGTGCATTTTAATAAAATCTTCTTCTACCGCTTTTATAAATTCTTTATCTACAATTTTTTGTAACGATTCTGTGTTATTTATCTGTTCGCTTTCTCTGATTTTATATACTTGCTCATAAAGCCCAGATTCAAACTTCACAGACAAACGATTATTTAATTTAAATAATGTTATTTTTAGATTTGGATGTTCTATATAACCAATAATTCTCATCTCTCTTCCTTTTAATTAATTAATATTTTAAAACGTATATTTGTGTAAAACTAACTTAAACGATGAAAGTTTTATTCCAAACCACACCGATTTGGGAACAGCAAAGTATAAGTATCGTCAGAATTATATTGGGTTTATTATTGATTTATCATGGAATAGAAATATTTAATTCCGAATTAATGCAGCAATATACCACATGGGATGTTTTCAAAGGTAATTACGCCAAATTTCTCGTTTATTCAGGAAAGCTATCAGAGCTAGTAGCAGGTATCTTACTAACGCTTGGTTTATTCACACGTATTGGCGCACTCCTTTGCATAGGAACACTCGCTTATATCACTTTTTTTGTAGGGCAAGGCAGATTTTGGTATCAAGACCAACACCCTTTTATGTTTGTACTGTTGGGTGCATTATATTTTTTTATTGGTGCTGGTTCTTGGAGTTTGGATGCGGTTTTATTCAAAAAATTAACCTTAAAATCCAATAAGGACTAAGGAACAATCGATGTAGTAATGATGTTCTTGAGTTTAATCGTATGAAGTTGATTAGTTTCATCGAGTTATAAATATACAGTTATGGTTCAGTTGATGAATGGAACGTTGCAAGAGAAACAATTTCAAATTTCGATTGAAGAAATATACAGAGCAAAAGTTCGCTTGCGCAGTGTCGCAGAGCATACTCCACTGATGCACAATTTGAGCCTTTCAGAGCAATATGGATGTAACCTTTTTTTAAAAAGAGAAGATTTACAAGTAGTACGCTCTTATAAAATACGAGGTGCTTTCAATAAAATGGCAACACTACCAAAAGAAGTATTGGATAGAGGTGTGGTATGTGCCAGTGCAGGTAATCATGCGCAAGGAGTGGCATTTGCCTGTTATAAAATGGGGGTAAAGGGCAAAATTTTTATGCCTTCTGTAACACCAAAACAGAAAATAAGTAAAGTAAAACTTTTTGGTAAAGAGCAAGTTGAGGTTGTTCTAGTAGGTGATACTTATGATGATGCTTTTTTTGAGGCAAAAAAATATGCAGAAAATAATCAAAAAACCATTATACATCCTTTCAATGATGAACGAACGATTGAGGGGCAAGGTGTAGTTGGATTGGAGATATTAGAAGATGCTAAAGTACCTATTGATTATTTGTTTTCGCCAATTGGTGGCGGTGGATTAATTAGCGGCGTGGGAAGTGTGTTCAAGCAAATGAGTCCTCAAACCCAAATTATTGGTGTAGAGCCAGAAGGCGCACCAGCCATGAAAGTTGCTTTAGAACGTGGTGAAGTCGTCAAATTGGATCATATTGACCCTTTTGTAGATGGGGCAGCTGTAAAAAAAGTGGGTGATATTAATTTTAAAGTCTGTCAAACTGTGGTAGATGATATTATTTTAGTACCCGAAGGGAAAGTATGCACTACCATTTTAGATTTATACAACGGCGAAGGTATCGTAGTAGAGCCAGCAGGTGCACTTTCCATAGCAGCGTTGGATTTTTATAGTGATAAAATCAAAGGGAAAAACGTAGTTTGTATTGTTAGTGGCGGAAATAATGACATCACTAGAACAGAAGAAATAAGAGAGCGTTCTTTATTGTATGAGGGATTGAAGCATTATTTTGTAATTCGATTTCCGCAGAGGGCGGGCGCTTTGAGAGAGTTTTTAAATAATGTGCTCGGACCAACTGATGATATTACCCGTTTTGAATATGGTAAAAAAAATAGTAAGGGCAGCGGCGCAGCTTTGGTAGGTATAGAACTACAATCAAAAAATGATTATGCTGCATTGATACAACGAATGGACAATAATAACGTTAATTATCAACAACTTAATGGCGACCCAATGCTTTTTGATTGGATTGTTTGATAATATAAAAATATCTGAATTTAAAATCAGATAAATTATAAGATGAAGGGAGTAGTTTATTTTTTACTAATTTATGTATGCTTTACGCTAAGTTTACCTTACTTAGCAATAAATGTAAATGACTGTGGGAAAAATAAAACAACTGCTACCCTATCCAAAGAAAAAATGCCTTGCCACGGGCATGAGCACACTGAAAACGAAGAGAAAGAAGAGCAAGGCAAGTGTAATTGTCCACCTTTTTGTTCTTCTTGTGTAGGTTGTATAGCAACTTATGTTTTCTTTTCTGCCAGCACCTATTCTAAAAATATACAATGGAAAATTGTAAATACTAAGCCTCAAATAGAAGCACAACTTTTTGCTCAAACCTATATCAATCTTATTTGGCAGCCGCCCAAAATGGTTTAAATTCTTTCCAATTTTCTTATTTTAATCATTACTATTTTATAAAACTAATTACTTAGTCGTTAGGATATTTTTTATGTCCAACACTGATTAAAGTGATTAAAACCATTTTGACATTATGAAAATCAATTATAATTCGCTTTATAAATTAAGCGTTAACTCGTTATTATTTATATGTTTTTGCTTTTTTACTTCAAAAGTAAATGCTCAATTAGACACTTTATCTATCGTTGTGGATGGTGTTTGTGGAATGTGCCAATATAGAGTTGAAAAAACAGCCTTCAATACTAAAGGAGTAAAAGATGCTTTTTGGGATGAGACTACGCATATACTGGTTGTTGCGGTAGAAAATAGTAAGTTCGAGGAAAAGAATTTGCATACCAATCTCGCTGCTGTTGGGCATTCTACCAATAAAGTAGAAGCCATTAAATCCGCTTATGATGCCCTACCCGATTGTTGTAAATATAATGACGAAAGCAATCCGCATTTGCTGGAACAAAAAACAGGAAAAAAGGGAAATACAAACATTATATCTGGAATGGTTTATGAAAAAAATATAAAAGGCAAGCAAGTTCCTTTGATAGGTGCTACCATTCAATGGAAAGGGACAAACGTTGGAACAGTAACAGATGTAGATGGTCATTTTCAACTAGATAGAATGCCAGATAATGAAGAAATTATTGTTAATTATGTTGGTTATGAAACAGATACAATTAACATGAATAATCAATATATGGTAGCTATTGTATTGACGAACAATGCCACACTTTCAGGTGTGGAAGTGGTACATCGGCGAAAATCAACAGAAATTTCTTTTTTAAATCCAATTAAAACGCAAATGATTGGAGAAAAAGAATTGCTCAAAGCAGCCTGCTGCAACTTATCCGAAAGTTTTGAGACCAACCCTACCGTACAACTTTCCTACACTGATGCGGTTACAGGAACACAACAAATTGAGATGCTAGGACTTTCCGGACCCTATGTACAGATGATGCGTGAAAGCATTCCCAGCATTAGAGGTTTATCGAGTTTGTATGGATTAACTTACATTCCTGGGACTTGGATTGAGGGCATTCAATTGAATCTAGGTGCAGGTTCTGTGGTAAATGGTTTTGAAAGCGTTACGGGGCAAATTAATGTCGAATTGCGCAAGCCAGAAAATAGCGACCGAATGTACCTTAACTTTTATGCTAGTGAAGCAGGAAGGTTTGAAGCAAATGCCAATTTTAGCCAAAAATTGAATGAGCGCTGGTCAACAGCATTGTTATTGCATGGCAAATACCAACAAATTGAACTAGACCGCAATAGAGATGGATTTTTAGATATGCCTTTAGTCAGCCAGTGGATTGGTTTGAATCGTTGGAAATACAAGGATGAAAAGGGCTTAGAAATGCAATTTGGCATTCAAGGGGTGTTTATTGAACAAACATCAGGTCAAGTTAATTTTGATAAAAACATCGCTAATCAAGATGTTTGGGGCGCATTATTACAAACTAACCGAGTGGAAGGTTGGATGAAAATTGGAAAAGTATTTCCTGCTAAACCCTATTCTAGTATTGGTTTTCAGCTTTCTGGTGTACATCATCAACAAGATGCTAATTTTGGTCAAAGAATTTATAATGCTACCCAGAATAGTCTTTATGCTAATTTAATTTATCAAGGTATTTTAGGTACAACCAAGCACAATTATAAAATTGGCAGTAGTTGGCAATTAGATGAAGTGGATGAAAATATAATGCTGACTTTACAAGCACAAGCAACGCAGCCATTTCGTCGCTTAGAGTCCGTGCCTGGTGCTTTTGCAGAATACACGTTTACACACTCGGATAAATTTACAGCAGTCGCTGGTTTACGCGGCGATTATCACAACAATTATGGCTTCTTCGCAACGCCTCGTCTGCACTTGCGCTACGCTCCTCGCCCCAGCACCACCCTGCGTGCATCTGTGGGTAGAGGGCTAAGAACAGCTACTATTTTTTCGGAAAATATTGGCATATTTGCTTCCAACAGAGCTATTTCTGTGGAGCGCCGATTTGAAAATAATCCCTACCAATTGGATGCTGAAGTAGCTTGGAATTATGGTTGGAACGCCACTCAAGACATCGAATTATGGCAACGTCCGTCCACCTTAAGTTTGGACGTTTATCATACTAATTTTAAAAACCAAATTGTAGTGGATTATGATTTTAATCCTCAACAGATTCGTTTTTATAATTTAGAGGGGCAGTCTTTTTCTACTAGCTTGCAAGCACAATGGGATGTGGAAGTCCTAAATCGCTGGGATGTGCGTTTGGCATATCGCTACAATGATGTGCAAACGGATTATAAAAATGAGCGATTGCGAAAGCCTTTTCTTTCAAAGCACATTGCTTTTGTGAACACCGCTTACGAAACCAACAATCAATGGAAATTTGATGCAACAGTGAGCTGGCAATCGAGTAAGCGCATTCCAAGTACCGCTACCAATCCGCATGATTTTCATATGCCAAAAGCGTCTCCTAATTTTTTCTTAGTCAATGCACAAATCAGCAAAGGCTGGGGCGAGCGACTAGAAATATATTTAGGTGGCGAAAACTTACTGAATTTTCAACAGGAAATGCCCATTATCAATAGTGAAAATCCATTAAGTCCTTATTTTGATGCTTCCCTGGTGTGGGGACCAATTTTCGGACGTAATGTTTATACAGGTTTGCGTTATCGCTTGAAATAACTAAAACCATCCGTGAGTTTTCCAAATGGTTTATTTGAAAAATCTACGGATGGTTTCAACTACACGCCAAATATAAGCCCTACTTGTCCGAAAAAACGGGAAAAAAGTGTTAAAGTCGGAGGTTTAACATTCACTATTCACTACAACAACTCTTTGTAGGTTTGCCAAAATAGAAGTGTGGAATCGGTGATTCCTGTTGCACTAAGCAAATAATTTTGAATAGCTTTTATGGTAGATGTCTCTAAGGTAGTTACAGTTTTAGCAAGGGCTTGGGCTTTGTTCTGGTCGCCCAATGCTAAGTAATGGCGGATTAAATGATTCTGATGTTCGTTTTTATCACCAGTGCCTTGTCGAATTAAAGTCAGTGCTTCGCGGATGGATTTATTGATTTCCAGTTGTTGCAAAGCAATATCGCGCTGAAGTGGCATTATTATATTATTTTTAAAGTCAATCCATTGCGTTTCCCCTTTCAAAGATAAAGTATCTGCTATTTTCAGATAGTAACTTGCTTTTTCGAGTTGCCCTAATTCCCAAAGCATCCAGCCTTTAGTGTAATGCGCCAAAAGATTTGCTGTATCCAGCGCAATAGCTTTATTGATATGCTCTAGTGCATTTTTATAGGATTTTTGTTTCCACATCAGAATGCTTTTGTTCAGGTGTGCAGGTACATAGGTGTTGGTTACGACCAACAAATCGTTGAGCGCAGCAATAGCTTTTAGCGTATCTTTACGAGACAGGAATGCTTGTGCCAAATACATTTGCTGTACTGCCGTAAAATCTTTCCCTGTGTTTTGTTCTTTGTTGTTTGGCAAAGCATGGGCTTCTGTTTTCTGCTGCCAAGCTAAACCTAAACTGATTAGCTGTTTGAGGAGGGCAAAGTCATTTGTTGCTAATTCACCTTGCGCAGGCACTTCGCTATCCATCCACCAATCATTAATTGACAAACTATCCTTTGGATAAAATATTGGTACTTGAAATATTGTATCGGTGTTAAGAAATTGGTATCGTAGTTCATCTTCCTTTTCCCAGATTACTAAATGTGCCTCACAATTTCCAATTAATGCTTTTATCTCTTTTTCATTTTGAGGATAAACATCAGGAATGTTTGTTATTTTAGCTGCGATAGGTAAGTTTACCGCCTTTGACAACGTATCGAAATAGAATAAAATATGTTGATTTATCGCTACATCTTTTTCTAATGGAATGATGAGCACTTTGAAAGCAATATCTTTTTCAAATATCGGACAAAAATTTTGAGGTAATTCTGAAGTTTCGCCAGAAAACAGTGCAAGCAAAGCAACAAGAAGCACCGTAACGCCTACTGCTATTCCACTGCCTAAAGTAAAACCTGCACTTCGAGTAGATCTATTGGATTTATGGCTAGGATGCAACTTTTCATCCATTTCAACCAGCAAGGTAGCAATATCTATATGAACTTGTTCCACGACAGCGTAAGCAGCTTCATCGTCAATTAGTTGCATGGAAACCTGTCGCTTGGCACGTAAGTAACGTGCTTTAATCTGAATAGCTTTTTCATAAAATTCGTGGCGTAGCTCGTCCCTACCTTCCACATAATTTACAATTTTGTCAATGCCCTTTCTCGTTTCTCCCATTTCAAGGAGGGAGATGACCTGTTGAGTTAGTAATTCAAGGTGCATTGTAATCGGCTGAGTTTTTTGACTAAGTTAGTGTGCGTGTTTTTGGTTACACCTAATAGATTAGGTGCAACCTGTATTGTTGTAACGCATTAACAGTATTTATCATATGCCATTTTCAAGTTGGCAGCAATAATGTCAGCAGAACGCCCTTCAATGTTCAAACGCTCAATAAAATGTACTAATTTTCCATCTTTAAATAAAGCAATGGAAGGTGATGATGGTGGATAAGGTAGCAAATACTGACGTGCTTTTGCCGTAGCTGCTTGATCCACTCCCGCAAACACCGTGTATAGTTTATCGGGTGTTTTTTCGTTGTTCAATGATAATTTTGCTCCTGGACGCGCATTAGCTGCTGCACAACCACAAACAGAATTGACGACCAATAAAGCAGTTCCTTTTTGGTTTTGCATAAAGTCATCTACTGCCTCTGGCGTAGTTAATGGCTCAAATCCATATTCGGTTAAATCTTTTGCCATTGGCATGACTATATCAATTGGATACATAATTTTGAATTTTAAATGTAGTGAAATAATTTAATCAGTAGTATGTTACTCAGAATACAAACAAGAAAAGCAAAAGTTGAAGTAGCTATTGATGCAAACGTTTGATTTATTTAGCGAATTTACGCTATTTAGGAAAAGGTCTATTTTTTAAAGATAGCGGTGAGCAAAATAAATAACAATGGTAAAATGACAAAACGATTACTACTTTTTAAAGAAGCTAATAGGTTTGCCATTTTACTCGGTGTGCTGTTTTACCCTAGAATCCATTTGAATTCAAATTGCTTTTCTGGTATTCTGATGCGCTCAGCGATACGCTCAAGACGATTGGGCAATGCCATGAGGTAATCTCTTGCTTTTTCGGCGGAATCATTAAGCCCTACCTTATGTTCAATATCCCATTCTACTAAAAGTGATTTCAGAATATTGATATAATCTTGGGTGGTATAAACCATTGTGCGCTGTGCTGCATCAGAAAAGTGGGAAAACAAAGTCCCAATAGCTTCACCTGATGCTCTAAGAAAATGAGCAGGCATCACGATTTTCTTTTTCATCATATCTTCAAAAGCAAGCATCATTTCACTGGCATCAATTTCAAAAATACGCTGTACAAAATGGCTGTAAGCGTTAGCATGGCGACTTTCGTCAGCAGCAATAATACCACATATTTTCGCAAGTTGTTTATTGCCCGTTTGTTTGACCAAAGAAGCTACTCGGCGGTGTGAAATATTAGTTGCTAACTCTTGAAAACTGGTATAAATAAAGTTGCGGTAAGGATCGCGCCCCGTTTGAATATCAAATCCATCGTTGATAAGGTGCTGTGTCGAAGTCTCCATTTCGCGCATATTGACGCGCCCTGAGAGATAGAGATAGGTATTAAGTAAATTTCCATGTCTATTTTCTTCGGCAGTCCAAGCTCTAATCCATTTTGACCAAGGATTATCTTGGTCTTGCGCCACACCCTCAATGCTCATTAGCCACGATTCATAAGTCGGCAATGCCTCCTCTGTGATGGTATCTCCAATAAGCACTGCAAGAAGGTCGTAGTCCATTTCTCTAGCTAAGGCTTGTATTTCCTTAATTTCATCAAAAAAATTAGGGTCATTTGCGTCAGGCAGTAAATCAGAAGGTTGCCAATTTTCATCAATTGGCTTTAGGTATTTGGTGAGCCATTCTCCCATAAACTTCCCAATAGTCTGCATGACCTCCAAACGAACATTAAGTTGATTCATATTTTCTTTTTAATAAGTATTTTATTATATTTAAAATTTTGATAATCAATTATTTAATTTAAAAAAAGGTGTAGTCTGTTTTAACCAGCTAAATCTTATTATGCTATTTTTTTTTAAAATTCTGCATTGCCAGGCGTTCGTGGAAAAGCAATCACATCTCTGATGTTGCCCATACCTGTAACAAACTGAACCATACGCTCGAAACCCATACCAAAACCAGCATGTGGCGCACCACCAAATTTGCGCAATTCCAAATACCACCACAATTCTTCAGGATGTACGCCCATTTTTTCCATTTTAGCTACCAATACTTCCAGTCGTTCCTCGCGTTGCGAACCACCAATCAATTCACCTACTCCAGGAAACAACACATCCATTGCTGCAACTGTTTCACCAGGTACATTTTCTGACTTTTCATTTAGGCGCATGTAGAATGCTTTGAAGGCAGCAGGATAGTCGCGAACGATGACTGGTTTTTTGAAATGTTTTTCCACTAAGAACCGCTCGTGCTCTGCCTGCAAGTCAGTTCCCCACTCTACGGGAAACTCAAATTGACCTTTTTTGTAGGGTTTTGAATTTCTCAAAATATGTACCGCTTGGGTGTAAGTAATGCGTTCAAAATCATTATTCACCACAAATTCTAATGTTTCCAACAAACCCATTAGACGCTTTTTGTCCTTTGGCAAATTTTTCTCTTCCTCTTTGAGACGAGCATCCAAAAAGGCAATATCATCTGGATAATGTTTTAAGGCATAATTAATAAGATACTTGCAAAATTCCTCTGCTAAGTCCATGTTGTCATAAATATCATAAAAAGCGACTTCGGGTTCAATCATCCAAAATTCTGCTAAATGTCGAGACGTATTGGAATTTTCAGCGCGAAAAGTTGGACCGAAAGTATAAATTTTTCCTAATGCTAATGCGCCAATTTCTCCTTGCAACTGTCCAGAAACAGTTAAATTAGTAGCCTTTCCAAAAAAATCTTTCTTGAAATCCACCTCGCCTTTGTCATTGAGGGGTGCTTTGTTCGGTTCAAAGGTGGTTACCCTAAACATTTCGCCCGCACCTTCTGCATCGCTACCTGTAATGATAGGGGTGTGTAAGTAGTAGTAACCTTTATCGTTGAAAAATTGATGCACCGCAAATGCCAACCCATGACGAATGCGAAAAACCGCACTAAATGTGTTGGTTCTCATTCTGAAATGTGCTTTTTCACGCAAAAATTCCATTGTCATTTTCTTAGGCTGCAGACTGTACTCTTCTGGATTAGCTTCCCCCAAAAGTTCTACGGTATCTGCCAGTAATTCAACTGATTGCCCTGCACCTTGAGAAGCTACCAATTTTCCAGTTACTTTGATACAAGCATGAAAGTTTATTTTTTTTAGTAGTGCCTCGGGTTGTTGCTCAAAGTCAACAACTACCTGAAGCGTATTAAAAGAAGAGCCATCATAAAGAGCTATAAAACGGTTGGAGCGAAAGGCACGTACCCAACCCATGACCGTGATTTCCTCATCAATAGGTTGCTGCTGAAGGACTTTTTCTATTTCTATGCGTCTCATTTGTATTATTACATTCTAGTAAAAAAAATTAGTAAACACTGGCTTTGCTTTACAATGTGTTTACTGATTGCGTTAAAGCCATTTACAAAACATGGCGAAAATACATTTTTCTACTAAAACTATGAATGTGCAAGGTTGAATTATGAATGTCCCCATGTGAATTTATATTGATTCATAAGACACTTAAATATTCAACACACTCATTATAAGTCAATTAAATTCAAGTTAAAAATAAGTTAGCCATTATTTATTTACAAATAACGAAACCCAATCGCTTACCGAACTGTTAAAAATGCAGTGGTTGAATTGATTAAAAATGTTTTAAGCTCACAATTCAACACTCGACAATTCAATAACATTCATTTATCACTAACTAAAAAATTAACCAACTATGGCTTTTCAACTTCCAGAACTTCCTTACGATTTTGCTGCTTTAGAACCAACCATTGATGCAAAAACGATGGAAATTCACTATGGTAAACACCACGCAGGTTATGTTGCTAACTTGAACAATGCTATTGCTGGCACAGCATTAGAGGGCAAAAAAATTGAAGACATCCTAGCTTCCGTTTCTCATCATTCAGCAGCCGTGCGTAATAACGGTGGCGGACACTACAACCACTCTCTTTTCTGGAGCATCTTAGCACCAGCAGGGACAAGCAACTTCAACGATAAGCTTAATATTTATAAGGCGATCATGCGCGATTTTGGTTCATTGGATGAATTTAAAGCGCAATTTAAAGCAGCAGCCACAGGACAATTTGGCTCAGGTTGGGCGTGGTTGTGCGTGGACAAAAACGATAAATTGTTCATCTGCTCAACATCGAATCAGGATAATCCATTAATGGATGTTAACAGCTTTGAAGGCACACCAGTATTAGGCATTGACGTATGGGAACACGCCTACTATTTGAACTATCAAAATAGAAGACCCGACTACGTGGATGCGTTCTTCAACATCATCAACTGGCAAGAAGTATCCAAGCGTTTCAATGATGCTAACCCAGGAGGCTCTATGTTCTAAGCAACACAAAGATAAGGTGTAGGAGGTCTTGCACCTCCTACACTCACATTCATTCCAACTGTAAAACAGCATTTCTGTCAGTCCTTTTCATTTAGACCATTGGTGCTCTCACTTTCCAACTGTCAGGAATATGATTTATGTACGTAGCACCTATCTTTTGAATGGCTCTTAACACGTCAGTACGGCTTATTTGTCCAACCAAAACGCCATTTTCAACTACGGGCAATCGTTTAAACTTGGCACTAATAAACATTTGAGCAGCTTCTAAAATAGTCGCCTTTGCATCAATGGTAGTCACATTGTGCGACATAAAATCCTTCACTTTTATTTGTGCCGCAGGTTGATTATCATAATAAGTGTTAACAATCAACCGCATACAGTCCACCTCAGAAAGTACACCTACCAATTCCTTTTGGTGATTAACAACTGGTGCGCCTGAAATCTTAAATTTCAGCATGGTATCAATAGCGGAATGAATATCCGAATCTGGTGAAAAAGTAATCAACTTCTTCGCCATGTACTCTGAAACTAATGGATAATTCTTCATATCTTTAAAATTTTAGATAATATTAGTTCTTTTTATCTAAAAAGTCAAATTTTATTTCAAAAAAAAATCAAGAAGATAAATAAAAAATTAGTACACTTCTATTGTGCGACTTTTCAACCTTGCTATGGACTTTTTCTAAGTAGTTTTGGAGAGATGAACATTACCGATTGATTTTGTCTAAAAATGAGTTTGAGTCAGGCTAAAATCTTGTGAATTATCCTTTTCAGGAATATACTAAAGGCATATTCCCAATGAATTAAACTTTTTTTGGGTTACCTAGATTAGAATTTGGTATTTGGCGTAACGTAAGTGAGTAATTCACCCAAAATATCCTCTATTCTGTAATAATGAAAAGTTTTATCTGTGGACATGGCGACGAATATACCTTTTTTAAATTTTCTACTCAATCTTGCATGTATGACGTCACTTCCATCGCTCTCGTTTGTTTTTATTTTTACGATACCTAATAGGTGATGTTCGTTACCCTCTCTATTAAATATTTGAAACTGATTAGCTTGCTGGTCTGATACGATAATAAAGCCACTTTCTTGTCCAGTCTTATATATAGAAATTCCTTCTTGGTCTTGGGTAAATCCTGTTGTACCAAATAGAGCCAATTCATTACTACTACTGTCTGGGTGTGCATAATATTTCCTAATACCTACGTTTTCATCTGAATAGTACACATAGCCCATTTCATTATCCACAGCAATTGCTTCTATTTCTTTTATTCCCGAATAATTACCGAATTTTCTTATTAATTCTCCAGTTACCTCTCCTTTATCATTGGTTTGAAGTAGATATTGGTGAAGATATCCATTAGTTGGACCGCTTTTACGCCCCACTATAGCGTATGTTTTATCCTCATTTTTATATAGAGCTACGCCCATTGGTGCTCTTGCTTGCTCATCAACAAAAACGTCTATACCACCATTGTCAACAAATTTAAAATCGGGCATAGATAAAACCCTTATTTTATTTGCTCCTCTTTCAGTAAAAACGGCTATGTCTATGTTGCGATTATTGGAAATAGGAAAATCATATGTAATGTCAATGTTATTAGGTCTTTTAATACCCAAAATTTTATTGACAATTTTACCGTCAAGATTGTAGAGATAAATACCTCCTTCGCCTGTATCACCACCTTTATCCGTACCGATTATTAAGGATTTAGCAGGTCTTTTTTTATTGTACCAGATAGCGGGGTCATCAGTATCCTGTAATACAGGTTCTGTAATGACAACAGGATTAGCCGCCCAATTTTTAACGGTACTGTTTTGTCCGTACAATATGGTATTGAGCAGCACCAAGAGTGTAAATAGAGAAATTAGTTGTAAATATGTCATATCTCTGAAATTGTGGAGGCTAAGTTTGTGCATACAAACTTAGCCTCCATTTATTTTAATAATTATTGTCTAGTATGATTATCCTGAATTAATTAGTACCCTTAGCACCGATAAAATTAGCCGCTGCAGGTGATTTGTAAGTTTTACCATTTAGCACCAAACCGTTTGTATGTAAAGGAGCAAAACTTGCATCCCCTTTACCTAGAACCGGTGAACCAGTTTGTACTCTAAAATCCCACGCTGTATTAAAATCAGGAGACATTTCAGGGTTGTTCAATGGGAAATTGACAAACTTAGGATCGTTTTCACCTGCTAGTTTAGGTACTATATCATTCGTACCTGCTATAATTTCTTTATTAGGTTGGAATTGATCTACACAAGTTTGGGTAAAGCCATAGAATGAATTGTTGGCAGCAAAAGTTCTATTGTCTTCAGGCTTTTTTGTATCTCTTTTGAAGCCAAATCTATTGTTGACATACAAGTTATTTACTACTTCAGCTCTTGCACTTGCTTCTACCCACACAGAGCCTCCTTTAATAGTAGGTCTTCTCCATCCTGCATTTAAGAATGTATTATTGTATGCTTTTACATAAATTTGAGGTGTTTTTTCACCATTATTTGATAATTTAATACAGTTTGTGTTAGGGCTATATATAATGTTGAAAGCTACATCTGCCAAAACACCTGATTTAATATTCACACCATCGCCACCAGCATTGCCCGAAGTATAAATTAAGTTATTGGATACAATCACTTTACCACCTTCTATATAAATTTGGTCATCTTGAAAATTATTCATTCGAGAATGTTGTATAACGAATTTTCCATTTTCGTTCACAAAATTGATACCTGGCACTTTTTCGCCAGCTGCACCTTTGTACAATCCTGCTTTTACAGATGGAGATTCTTCAGTTGTAGTAGCACCACCATATTCTAAAATAGCGTATTGGATAAGTAGTTCTTCGCAAGTGCTTGCACAAACTAAACCACCCCAAAGATTACCAAATTTATTTGCAGTAGTTTTCCAGCTATCCGGAACGGTCAATTTAACAAGATTATTTTCAGTACCAAGAATGTATAAGTTACCTCTCACAATTACTTCTGGTTTTACTACAGAGTCCGAAAAAATAACACTTACTCCCTCCTCGATAGTAAGGCTCTTACCAGCAGGAATCAGTAAGTGATTTTTTACCACGTAAGTGTTGCCCTTTGACCAAACTCCTGAAACTTCACCTGATACATTCTCTGTTATAGGCTTTACATCATTCTCGGATTTCTCACAACTTGCTAATGTAATTACACCTAATGTAACCCACAATAAATAGACAAATAAATTCTTCATGATATGAATTAATGTTTTAATAAATTACAAAAATTTTAATCTCAGTCCTACTAAATAGGCTCTGTTGTAAAAGTCTTCCCTCACTAAAGTCTGATTGATACTTTTTTCTTGGAATGGCAGCCCATCATTTTTTGAGTTCACATTTTTGATATATACCCTCAAAGGTGTATTTAGAAGATTATTTGCTTTTGCAAATAATATAATTTTTTTATTTATGCTTTTATCTACGGAGGCATCCACTTGCATAAATCCATCTTGCCACAAATCGTTATCTAAAAATTGAGATACCGTAAAAATTCTTTTACCTGTGTATGATGCAGCTATTTGGGCATCCCAACCCTTGTTTGAATTTTTATACATCAGTGTCGTGTTGTACACATGACGCGACTGACCAAAAAGTGGTCTAGTTTGAAACTCTTGTATGGTAGTTAAGTCTCCCTGCGCGTTGCGTACCCTAATGCTTTTGAGTGTAGTGATACTGGAATTAGTTAATGTGTAGTTTGCCTTTAAACCAAATTTACCCAAATACTTAATGAAATCTAACTCTAAGCCGTAGTTAGTAGCGTCGCCAAAGTTACCTGGTTGATAAAATATGGTTTGTCCCCTCACAGCGTCAGGTACTAGCGTATATTCTATTGGGTTTTTAATAAACTTGTAGAATACACCTGCCATGAACTGTTCATTAGGCTTGGGGAAGTATTCGTATCTTAAATCAAAATTTTGGGCAGTAGATATTTTAAGGTCGGGATTGCCCCTTTCCGTAAATTCTTCGTTAACAATTCTGTAAGGCACTATTTCAAAAAATCCAGGACGATTGAGCGATCTAAAGTAAGAGAATCTCAAATTTACTTTCTCCTTCAACATGAACTTACTCTGAAAACTTGGCAACAACTCTGTGTATTTGCTATTTCCTACAGGTCTATCTTCGCCTATTGGGAAAACCATTTCGTAACCTTGGTCTGTATATTCAGTTCTCAATCCGCCAACAAAATCTGTTGACCATTTCGTAAATTTGAATTGTGCGTAACCTGCTGCCACTAATTCGTCCGCGTTGTAGGAAAGTGCAGTAGCAACAGCGCCTCGCGGATTTACTAATCTCCAATTAATTTCATCATATTTTTTAAAGCTATCTCCAAACAATGCAAAAGGATCAGCCGGTGTGAAGGCGTAGTTATTATAAAAGTTTTCTCTATTTTTATTTCTTATCAAACCACCTACTGTCCAGTCTATGTTTGTAGTACCTATTGAAACAGGATATTTCAGATTCAGGTATAGCGCTTGGTCATTATCCTTATTTCTTTCCCATCTCCTATTTAATGTTCGTGGGAAAGTGATGGATTCAACAAAATTTTTCTGCGCTCCTAGTAACTCTATGTTAGTATTATCTGGAATTTGATTGGTAGCAGAAGCGATAGCGATGGAATAGTTCATTTTAAATTTACCAAAACTATGATCTCCCTTTAAAGTGCTATTAATAATTTGCTGTTTAGTTAACCTTAATCTAGTGGCATAAGCTAGGTTGCTATTTCCCAATTCAGGAAAATAACCGAATGAAAATTCAGTAGCTTTTGAATCCCTTGTTTGAATATTGTCTAAATTCAAAAATGCGTTATACCACTCTAACTTGTGATTTTTTTTGAATACAAAATCAGTCTTCAAATGCACACCATATCTCGTTTGCTGTTCTGAAAACTCCCGCTCAAACATCTTTGTGATCGTAGAAGTCCTATCTGTATCCACCACCTGTGACTCAAAAAATAAACTATTACTTCCTCTATATGTATTTTGATAACTCGCAGCCAATATAAACCCAAGTCTATCTTCCAATATTCTCTTGCCATAGGCTACACTTCCCACCAAATTTGGCTTAGGATTACCATTAATAACATTTACCCTAGAAAAGTTAAAATCACTTAACTGAGCATTATAGCCTCTTTCGTTTAATTCATAGGGAGATTTGAATGGAATATCTTTGTATTGATAAGAAGCATATGGTCTTTGTGTGAAAAGTTCAGAAAAACCAGTAGAAATATTAGCTGTAAAATACGTTGTAGTTGGTGCGTTTTTCATCACCAAATTAATTGCCCCACCAATAGCATCTCCTTCATACTCTGGAGTCAAGGATTTAATCACTTCCAATCTATCTAGTAAATCCGCAGGAAAAATATCTAAAGGTACATAACGATATTTATTATCAGGGCTTGGTATTTTTACACCATTTACTAACGTGTAGTTGTATCTTTTATCCATCCCTCTCACAATAGCATGTTGACCATCACCATTGCTATTGCGCTCAAGAGATACGCCTGACACCCTCTGAACAACATTTGCTACGGTTATATCTGGAGAAATTAAAATAGCTTTAGCACCTATAACATTCAAAACATTATCTGCTTTACGCTCTAAAAACCTCGAACTTAATTCAGATTCTGTGTCATAAGAAGCCGTAACTACTACTTCAGATAAAATTTGCTTGTTCTCTTCTATAAAAATAGTAAAGACCTCCTTACCAGCTATGATTTCTAACTTTTTAGATGCGTAGCCTAAGAAAGATACTTCCAGGGTGTATTTGGTATTTTCATTTAAATCCTTTATCGTAAAAGAACCATCTAAATCTGTCATTGTTCCCTTTTGGGTTTCAACAACCAACACAGTAGCACCAACCATAGCTTCCTGAGTATTTCCATCCAAAACAAAACCCTTGATGTTTACACAATAAGTGGATGTTACAACACTTATTACTAAGACAGAAGCTAATATTACTAGGCGCATTAGTCTTGAATTTTATAATGCAAAAGTAAGTTCTAGTTTAGTAGGAATATCATTCAACTGCATTATCAACGTGTTATCTATTCATTAATAAATCGTTAATTTAAGCAAATCATTAGAAAATTAAGTTTTAAAGGTCAGACAGAATGGATTACATATAGAAATGTACGACCGATGACGAAAAAGAAACGTCATACCACCTGATTTGCACTTGATTACTTTTTGTCAATAAAGTCTATTAATTTTGTATTTTGAACGAACAATTTGCAACAAGCAACTTTTTTTATCAGAGTGAATATTTTCTGGCAATATATCGGATGAGAAAAAAAATAGAAATATTAGCACCCGCCAAAAATCTGTATCAGGGTATGGCAGCCATTAATGCGGGTGCAGATGCGGTTTATATTGGCGCGCCACTATTTGGTGCTAGAACCAACGCAACTAATTCAGTAAAAGATATTGCCGAAATGGTGCGATATGCCCATTTGTTTAAAGCAAAAGTCTTTGTAACCGTCAATACTATTCTGTATGACAACGAATTAGAAGCCTGCCGACGGCTCATTTGGGAACTGTACGATATTGGTGTAGATGCTGTTATCATCCAAGACATGGGAATATTGGAGATGGAACTTCCGCCCATCGCCATTCATGCCAGCACCCAAGCAAACAATCGAGATGCAAATCATGTAAAGTTCTTGGCGGATGCAGGTATCCGTCGTGTGGTATTAGCTCGGGAGTTGAATTTAGACCAAATAAAAGACATCCATAAAGCCACCGATGCTGAGTTGGAATTTTTTGTTACAGGTGCGTTGTGTGTTTCTTTTAGTGGCAATTGCTACATGAGTGTTGCCAACGGCGAACGCTCCGCCAATAGAGGTTCGTGCGCTCAGAATTGCCGATTGCCTTATCGCCTGATAGACGGCAATGGCGAAACGCTCATCGAAAGCAGCCATCTTTTATCTATAAAGGATTTGAACTTGAGCGATGAATTGCCCAATATGATAAAAGCGGGTATTTCTTCTTTCAAAATTGAAGGAAGGTTAAAAGATTTAGTTTACGTAAAAAATAACACTTCTTACTTGCGCAAAAAACTGGATGCTTTTTTGGAAGCAAATCCAAAGGAATACCAAAAAGCATCTTCAGGTAGGACTTTTTACAATTTCGAGCCATCTTTGGAGCGCAGCTTTAATCGAGGTTATACTGATTATTTTGTCAATCAGCGCAAAGAAAAAATTGGCTCTTGGGAAAGTCCAAAATCTAAAGGACAGTACATTGGAAAATTGCTAGAGATAAAAGCCAATGGCTATCGCATCGAAAATTACGAACTGCTCAATAACGGCGACGGCTTGTATTTTGTCAATGAACACGGCGAAGGTGAAGGCGTACAGGTTAACTTGATTGTCAACGATTTAGTAGTACCGAATAATTTAAAACCCCTTCCTATTGGCACAGAAATTTATCGCAATCACGATGCGGAGTTCAACCGAATGTTGGAAAACGAAAATAGCGCAGTGCGAAAAATTGGTGTAAAAATGTGCTTCAGCGAAACAGAAACAGGATTCTTGCTCGAAGTAGTGGATGAAGATGGACACACTTGCTCCACAAATATAGAAACTGCCAAAGAATCTGCTAAAAATACAAATGGATTAATCGAAAACATCAAAAAGAACCTTTCCAAAACAGGGAATACGCCTTTCATAGCGGACGAAATAGAGATAAACTTTTCACAACATTGGTTTTTGCCTAACTCAAAAATAAATGAAATCCGAAGAGCGACGCTAGAACAGTTGGCAGAGATTCGCATTCGAGACTATCAACGAGAGGAACATCAACTGCTGAAAACAGAACATCCTTACCCTGTACAGTCGCTAGATTTTACTTACAATATCTCCAACAAATTAGCGCGTGCCTTTTACAAGCGTCATGGCGTTACGGAGATGGAAAAGGCTTTTGAGTTACAATGGGATGCTGGCAAGTCGCGTGTGATGGTCACGAAATATTGCGTAAAATATGAATTAGGCAAATGTCCGCGTTACCAACGCAGTACAATGGGCGAAAAACTTGCCGAACCGCTCACTTTAAAACATGGCGAAATTGAATACAAACTAAAATTCAACTGCAAACCCTGCGAAATGGAAATTTGGGAAAAAGATGCAGAATTTGAGCTAGAAGATATATTTGATTGACTAGCTGCTCACCCCTGCACGTCCTCATAAATGATAGCGCGGTCAACACGATTGGGTAATGCTCCGAAATGACCAATTTTATGCTCTGCCATTTTCCTACCCGCTTTTGCAGCATTCAGCAAGGAATAGCCATCGAGCCAAGCCGTCAAAAAACCAGACCAAAAAGCATCACCAGCACCAGTCGTATCTTTCACATCCACCTTTCTGCTAGGTAGGAAGTGCACTGCATCTTTAGACATCACCATTAATCCTGCTCCCCCCAACGTAACGCAAACAGCAGTAGCGCCCATTTGCAGAAAGTGCTCTCCCGCTTGCTCAGGTCGCTCGAAAGGAACTTCGTAAAGGCGTTCCCAATCCACTTCACTTACTTTTACAATAGCCCCATACTGGCAATATTGCGCTACAATGCGTTGTGCAACAGCGCGGTCTTGCCATATTTTTTGTGCATAATTAAGGTCAATACTTAACTGACAACCACACCAAGCCGCTTTTTCGGCAGCCTGCAAAATGGTATCTTGTGCTGGTGCTTTACTCAAAGCAAAACAAGTGGTATGAAAAATAGAAGTGTCCCAAAATAAAGATTCTGGCAACTGTAAAGGTGAAATTTGGCAGTCCGCTGCTCGATAGGCTTCAAAATTAGAAGTGTATTGAGAGCGAGTAACCAAAATTAAGGTGCTGGGCATATCCACCTGAAAAATATGCTCCCCGTCAACACTACCTATGGCAAGAACGCTATTTTTCAGAAATTTACCCATATCGTCGTTACCTACCGTAGCTACTAGCTTGGTGTTATTGCCCAATCGTGCCATATTCATACATAAATTGGCAGAGCTACCTCCTTGAATTTTAGTAAACTGATTGACCTCTTCCAGATTATCAGCAAAATCCGTACTTATCATATCTATTAACAGCTCCCCTACACTCAACACATCGAATATTCTTTTTCTACGGTTTGTCATATTATTATGAACGAAAAGTTACACGAATACTTTGACTAAAGCAGCAAGTTAATGTAACTTTGAGAATTAAATGTCAATTTTTTATTATGAATTTATCCTCCTCTAAAAATAGGTCAAATCTTATTCACGCGCTCACCTCAACAACTTTCGATTTAATTGTGATTGGCGGAGGCATTACAGGTGCTGGTATCGCACTTGATGCCGCTTCAAGAGGCTTGAAAGTTGCTTTGCTCGAAAAAAAAGACTTTGCCTCTGGCACAAGTAGTAAATCCACCAAGCTCATTCATGGCGGTTTGCGCTACCTCAAACAACTGGAAATAGGTCTTGTGCGCGAGACGGGTACAGAGCGTGCCATTGTACATCGCCTTGCACCCCATTTGGTTGTACCTGAAAAAATGTTATTGCCTTTAGTTGAAAAAGGAACTTATGGAAAATTAGGCACTTCGATAGGGTTAGCAGTCTATGATTTTCTAGCAGAGGTCAGTAGCACTGATAGAAGAAAAATGCTTTCCAAAGAGGATACCCTAGCCAAAGAACCGCTACTCAAAAAAGAGGGTGTACTAGGTGGAGGATTTTATGCCGAATACCGCACAGATGACGCTCGATTGACTATTGAAATCATTAAAAAAGCGATAGAATTTGGTGCCAAGTGCATCAACTACGCAGAAGTTCACGATTTTTCTTATGATGAATCTGGAAAAATAAGTGGCGTAATTGCCAATGATTTAATTGACCAGCAAGTGCTTCACATTAACGCTGCTTTTGTTGTCAATGCAACAGGACCTTGGGTAGATCAGCTTAGAAAACAAGATAACTCTTTGAAGGGCAAGCGTTTATTTCTTTCAAAAGGCGTGCATATCGTTGTTCCTTACGAACGACTACCGCTCAAGCAATCCGTTTACTTTGATGTACCTGACGGACGCATGATATTTGCAATTCCACGCCATCGCGCCACTTACATTGGCACTACGGATACCCCTTATGAAGAAGGTGTTGATCAAGTGCTGACTCAACAAGAAGATGTGGACTATCTCTTGCAAGCAGCCAATAGTATGTTTCCCGATGTGCATTTAGCAAGTGAAGATGTAGAATCAAGTTGGGCTGGGTTGCGACCATTGATTTACGAGGAAGGAAAATCTGCTTCGCAAATGTCCAGAAAAGATGAAATTTTTGAATCAGAATCGGGCTTAATTTCTATTGCCGGTGGCAAATTGACGGGCTATCGAAAAATGGCGGAACGCATTGTTAATCTCGTCATTAAAAAACATCCCAAAAAAGAAGATTTTAAAACTTGCTACACCAATAAAATTCCTTTGGCGGGTGGGCATTTCAAAACTTCCAAAGATGTAGCGGATTACAAAGTAGAAATTGAAAAAAAAGTAGTATCTAAGCAACTAGACGAATATTATGCCATTTATTTGGTATCCAATTATGGCAAGCAAACGGATGAAATCTTAACAAAAATGGATGATTTTGAAGGTAATCCAGAAGAAAAACTCATTCGCGCAGAACTTTGGTTCGCCCTCCAATACGAAATGGTACAAACCCCACTTGATTTTTTCAACCGAAGAACAGGAAGGGTTTATTTCAACTTACCTAGTATTTTAAGGCTTTCGACAGTAGTGCTAAAAGATATTCAGGCATATTTTAATTGGTCAGACGAGAAAGCCAAACTGGAAGAAGAAAATTTACAAACGGAGTTGCAAGAAGTCAGCGAATTTGATTTTGCAGTAAGGTAAGTTTAGCAGTTATCAGACAGAAATAGTTTTCAAGTTTGGAAATCCCCTTGGGCTTACCTTTATTTGCAAGGAAAAACATCATCAACTCATGCAAATCAAGCAATCACCTGTATCCCCTCTCGAACGCATACAACAAGCAGTAGATACCACGCAAGCGGACACACTAGGTCGCTATAAAGATGCCTACGAAATCATTATACCTAATGAACTCAGCACATTTGAGCAAGAAGGGAGTGTGTTTACTTTTTTTGCTAAAAATAAGGTAGCAATGGAAGTAAGCATTCTGAGTAGCACAATTTTCAGAGTGCGTTATGCGCCAAAAGGCAAATTCGAGCGCGATTTTTCCTATGCTATTGACCCAAAATTCAAACCACAAGCAACTAGCGTTCAAATTAATGAATCAAAATATGGTGTCGCTTTAAGTACGGAAGCACTCATTTTTATTGTTTCCAAAGACGATTTACGCATTACCATTTACAACCATCAATATAAAACTATTTCTAGCGAAATTGCTCCATTTCGCGCTGTTTCAACGCTCCTGCATGGGCTTTCTGAAGTGCGCATTTCTAAGTATGCCCCGAAAGAGGAGGCTTATTTTGGTTTAGGGGATAAATCTTCCGCCCTTAATTTAAGAGGACAAATCAAGCAAAACTGGAATACCGACGCCTTTGCATTTGGTGCAGACCGCGACCCACTGTACCGCTCCATTCCTTTTTACTTTGGTTTACATCAAGGCAATGGATACGGTATTTTTTTCGACAATACCTATCGAACACACTTTGATTTTGCAGCTACCGAAGCCAGCAAAACTACTTTTTTTGCCGAAGGTGGTGAACTCAACTACTATTTTATTTATGGACCTGAATTATTAAAAGTTGCAGAACAATATACTGATTTAACAGGAAAACCAGAATTACCACCGCTTTGGTCATTAGGATATCATCAATGTCGCTGGAGTTATTTCCCTGAAAGTCGAGTCAAAAAAATTGCTCAAGAATTTAGAACGCGCCAAATCCCTTGTGATGCGCTCTATTTGGATATTGACTACATGGACGATTATCGTTGCTTCACTTGGAACAACGACTATTTTCCAGACCCTAAAGGCTTAATAGCAGATTTGAAACAAGAGGGCTTTCAAACTATTGTGATGATTGACCCTGGATTAAAAGTGGATGACGACTACGCCCCTTACCAAGAAGGCATTGCCAATGATTATTTTTGCAAAAGAACAACGGGTGAGCTTATGGTCGGTCCAGTTTGGCCTCCCGAATGTGTATTTCCTGACTTTACTAACATAACTGTTCGCGATTGGTGGGGTAAATTGTACCGTGAATTGTATGTGGAACAAGGCATTAGTGGCTTTTGGAATGATATGAATGAACCCGCAATGTTCAAAGTAGATATACTGACCTTCCCCGATGAGGTGATGCACTATTACGAAGGCGAACCCACCAACCATAGAAAAGCACACAATATATATGGACTACAAATGTCCAGAGCGACCACCGAAGGATTGAAGCAACTCCAGCCACAAAAACGTCCATTTTTGCTCACACGGGCAACGTTTAGCGGAGGTCAGCGTTTTGCAGCCGTTTGGACAGGCGATAATGTGGCTTCATGGGAGCATTTACACATCGCCAACATACAATGCCAGCGGCTGAGTATTTCTGGATTCTCGTTTTGTGGTTCGGATATTGGTGGATTTGCTGGCGTTCCAACAGGAGAATTAATGGTGCGTTGGTTACAACTTGGCGCATTTCATCCTTTTTTCAGGGTGCATTCCATTGGCAATAACGTAGATGGCGCTGCTGAAGTACAAAAAGAATTAATTGCCGAACAAGAACAAAAGCGACGATTAGACCAAGAGCCTTGGGTGTTTGGAGAGGAATACGAAAAATTGGCAAAAGCAGCAATTGAAATGCGCTACCACTTATTGGGATACACTTACACTGCTTTTTGGCAATATGCGACAAAGGGAACACCCATGATAAAAAGCCTATCTTTCTTTGACCAAACAGATACCACTGCACTTGAACGTGAGAACGAATTTATATTTGGCGACCATTTATTAATTGCCCCCATCACTCAACCTTGCACCCTAGCAGGCATCATCAGGCACGAGGATGAAAATGAAGAGATAGCTATATCTGACCATCAAGACGAGGTAGCAGAAGAAATAGCATTACTTGAAACACAAGAAATTTACTTACCCAAAGGGAATTGGTATAACTTTAAAAGTAATCAACTATTTGAAGGTCAGCAGTTTATCACCTTACCTGTATCCCTAGAAGCGTTTCCTATTTTCGTGAAGGCTGGTGCTGTTATTGCATGGTATCCAGTGCAGCAGTTTATAGGAGAATTAGAAATTACGACAATTACGCTGAAAGTGTTCTATGCCGAGAGTAGCGAAGCCAGTTTACTTTATCAAGATGCTGGTGAAGGTTATCAATACAAAAAAGACGATTATCAGCTAACCACTTTTGCTACACAAGGATTTGGCAGTTTCTTTAGCTTGCAACAGTCCACCAAAGGAAATTTTGTAGCAAGTCAGAAAACGTATCAAATTGAGATTTATGGTTTACCTTTTGAAGCTGAAAGTGCTATTATAGATGGCAAGACTGTTGAACTTCAAAAAGTAGCCGAAAATGCTATTATTATTCAAGCACCAAGTGATTTCAGTCGTTTGGAATTGCGATAATTTTAGGAAATAAGTACAACAATTAACAATGTAGTTGTTTAAGAGGGTAAACATTAAATGTAATTCCTAATGTTAGAAAAAATTTTAGCAGCATTACAACCCACTCAAACACAACTGGTTGCCGTTTCAAAAACAAAGCCAGTAGCACAAATAATGGCGATGTACGAAAAAGGGCAACGCCACTTTGGGGAAAACAAGGTTCAGGAGATGGTAGATAAGTATGAGGCACTACCAAAAGATATTTGTTGGCATTTGATTGGGCATCTGCAGACCAACAAAGTCAAATATATTGCGCCTTTCGTGCATTTGATTCATTCTATTGAAAGCGACAAATTACTGCAAGAAGTCAACAAGCGCGCTCAACAAGCAGACAGAATAATTGATGGTTTATTACAATTTAAAATTGCTAAGGAAGATACTAAATTTGGCATGACCTTAGAAGATGCAAGAAAAATGCTGGATACTAATGAATACAAAAGCATGAACCATGTGCGTATTGTCGGTGTGATGGGTATGGCAACTTTTACAGAGAACAAAATACAAGTCCAACAAGAATTTAGAAAACTCAAACATATTTTTGAGGAATTGAAAACAAGTTATTTTGCTGATGTACCCCATTTTAAAGAAATTTCTATGGGGATGTCCGACGATTACGAAATTGCCATAGCAGAGGGCAGTACAATGGTTCGCATTGGTAGTTTACTTTTTGGCGAAAGAAATTATTGAGGCGTTGGCGAGTTGGTAGGTTGGGTATTAGCAAGTTAGCAGATTAGCTTGTTGGGATATTGGCAGATTGAGTATTAGCGAGTTAGCTTGTTGGGATATTGGGTTTTAAAGTGTTAGACTTCAGGGATTATGGCTACACTTGAAATATTACCCAATTAGCCAAAAACCTAACACGCCAAAAACCTAAAACACAATTAAATATGAAAGTAGGTATTACCGGTGGCATTGGTAGTGGAAAGACAACGGTTTGCAAAATATTTGAAGTGCTAGGCATTCCTGTTTATTATGCAGATGACCGAGCTAAACAATTGATGGTAACCCATCCTGAATTAATAAAAAAAATCAAATCGCTTTTTAGTGAAGCGGCTTATTACGCTGATGGCAGTCTCAATCGCCCTTATATTGCGCATTTGGCGTTCAATAATGCTCATTTACTTGCGCAACTCAATGCAGCAGTGCATCCTATTGTACAAGAAGATGCAACGCAGTGGCATCAGCAGCAGCAAGCACCATATACCCTCAAAGAGGCAGCTTTGTTATTTGAAAGTGGCAGTTTTCGCAACTTGGATAAAGTAATTACCGTTTATGCTCCAATAGAGGTACGCATTCAACGCGTGATGCAGCGCGACCAAGTAAGCAAAAGCCAAGTGATAAGTAGAATTGAAAAACAACTTTCCGATGCGGATAAAATACAATTAGCTGATTTTGTAATCACCAATAATGGACAAACATTGCTAATTCCACAAATAAAACATATTCATCAACGACTACTACAATCTTTATGTTGAAATTCCAACCCAATGCTGAAATTGTTCTCAAGGAAATTAGAAGTATTGCTGATTTTATGAAAAATGGATTTTCCGCCGAAAATTGCATCTTTCAAGGTATTGACTTCGCTCAACTTAACCCTAATTGGGAAAAGATAAAGATTGAGAACACCACTTTCTTAGGTTGTAACCTCACCAAAGCAGAAGCCATTAGCCTCATTCAAAGAGGAGCTTATGTTTACTCTAAACCTACCAATTTACTTTACGACCCTTTCAGGACAAATCTATACACCTGCCAAGAATTAATGGAGGGCTTTTCTGAAGAAGAAGATAATAGCTACGACTTCAAGATTTATCAACAGTTCTCTAGGCATCGGCTCAACCCACCGATACAAGAAGCCCTTTGGCAGCGCATTCACGATTATTCGATTGACCACGCCCTACGCGATTTGCTGCAATTCGACCATCAAGGAATGACACAAAAAAAGTGCGTCGGTTTTATGGGTGGACATGGCACTTTGCGAACTGACCCATATTATGAAAAAACGGCGTTAACTGCCAAACTCTTCACCGAAGCAGGTTATTTTGTCGTTTCTGGCGGCGGACCTGGCATCATGGAAGCCGCTAACTTAGGAGCATATTTTGCTGGACGACCAAAACGCGATTTGGATACGGCATTACATATACTAAGTCGCGCACCTCACTACACAGACAAGCTATATCACCGACAAACTATGAAAGTCATTGAAAAATATCCAAAGGGACAGATTAGTTTAGCCATTCCAACTTGGTTCTATGGGCACGAACCTAGCAATCTTTTCAGTTCTTATATTGCTAAGTACTTTTCCAATAGCATTAGAGAAGATACTTTGTTGGCGGTTTGTTTGTACGGTGTTGTTTTTGCACCGGGTAGTGCAGGCACTACACAGGAAATTTTTCAAGAAGCGACCCAAAATCATTATGGCACATTCAATTACTATAGCCCAATGGTATTCCTTAGTCGAGAAAGATACGAAGTTAACACATTCATTTACCCATTGTTACGTCAGTTAGCATGGGGTAAAGAATATTACGATATGTTGCATTTAACCAATGACCCAAAGGAAGTTTTGAAATTTATTCAAAATCATCCTCCTGTAAAGTGTGGATAAATTATTTTTGGATATTAAAATTGGTTGTTTATATTTGCCCTTGTTATAAGCAATTCCCTAGCGTTGCACACTGTTTAAATTTTTGTAAAATACAGTGTATTAAATAATTACATTCCTTGAACATCTTTTGCATTTCCAAAAAGCTAAATTGGCTTCAATTTAGCACTAAATTACTTTGTAATTAAATAAAACACTATGGATAAATTGGACACGGATAGGCTAGTAGTAGCTTACAAAAACTTGAAGAAAGCAGTCTTAACACAATGGACAACTCAAAAATCATTAATGGCTCTAGCAGTTGTCGGTCTTACAACAACCGGAATTTTCTTCTCCTTGAACCAAACGCAGAAAAAAAATCTTTCCTCCCGATTAGCCAATACTGAAGATATTGCCATTGGCGCACTTCCAATTGTTCAACCCACCATAAAATATGGTTTTACTATTGATACCTTCCACGTGGTAGAAGGCACAATTAAGTCTGGTGTAGTTTTTGGTGATTTATTACAAAAATACTACGTTAACTATCCAACCATTGAAAAATTAGTTCAAAATTCAAAAGAAGTTTTCAACATCAATAAACTGGGCGTTGGAAAAAACTACATGATTTTAGCCAAAGACAGCACTCAAGCAGCGGATTACTTCATTTACGAATCAAGCCCCTTTGAATACTTCATTTTTGACCTCAAAGACAGCCTCAATGCTAAAGTGGTAAAACGACCTGTTGTTACCAAAACAGAAGTGGCAGGTGGCATCATCAAAAGCAACCTTTGGAACACAATGGTTAAAAAAGGAATGAACTTTGAACTTGCCGTTAAAATGGAAAGTGCCTTGCAATGGTCTATTGATTTCCATCGAGTGCAACCAGGCGACGAGTTCAAATTAATTTATGATGAGCAATTTATTGATGGTAAATCCGTAGGTATTGGCAATGTTCATGCAGCCTATTATAAAACAGGTAAAGATGAATTTTACGCCATTTTCTACGAAACGGATGATGCTGAGAAAAAAGGCTTTTATGATATAGAAGGAAGACCCATGAATAAGGGCTTCTTGAAAGCACCTGTTAAAACATTCCGTATTTCTTCAGCCTTCAACCTCAACCGTTTTCATCCTATTCTGAAGCGAGTGAAGGCGCACTTAGGTACAGATTATGCAGCACCTTATGGCACACCTATACATGCAGTGGGTAACGGTACAATTATACAAATGGGCTATACAGGTGGCAACGGCAATTATATCAAAATAAAGCACGACAAAACCTACGAAACACAGTACCTTCACATGCAAGGCTTTGCAAAGGGTATGAAAGTAGGCAAACCTGTTCGCCAAGACGAAATTATTGGTTATGTTGGCTCAACAGGATTAGCTACTGGACCACACGTTTGCTTTAGATTCTGGAAAAATGGGCAACAGGTAAACCATTTAGCATTGAAATTCCCACCACCTAATCCATTACCAGAAGGAGATTTACAGAAATTTATCTCCATACGAGATGAGTATTTAAAAGCGTTCAATAACTTGAAGTTAGAACGTAATGACAAAGAGGAAGAAACAACGTTATTGGGCAACCCGTAATTGACAAAATAAAATTGGATAAATAAAAAATCTTTACCATCCATTTACAAACAAATGTCAAGCTGATTACTAAATCAACTTGACATTTTTCTTTTATTTTCCACTAAAAATTTGTCCACACTTTATTTTTTACACATATTCTACTACTTTTTACTTATTTTTAAGTTTCAATTTTGAAAATACCAACTTCTATATTTTCATCATTACATTATTAATTAAAGGAAAAACATGAAAAAAACAAGACGAGACTTTGTCAAAAAAACAGGTATCATTACACTTGGTGCTACACTTGGTATCTCTGCTAAGAGTTACGCCAACATCTTAGGAGCTAACGACCGCTTAGTTATTGGTGTGGCAGGTGTAAAAAGTAGAGGTAGGGCATTAATACAAGGTGCTTCAAAAGTACCCAACACTACCATCAAGTACATCTGCGATGTAGATAGCCGAGAAGAA
>CALDYY010000020.1 GCA_937944245.1 uncultured Saprospiraceae bacterium
TAATTACTGAAAACCAATATTTTATGAACCTGACTTCAGTAAGGCTTAGTCATTTAGCCCGCTAAATTCCCTCGCCTTCCTATTGTCAGAACCACAAACTATTGATTTTCACTTAAAGAAAATTTTTAAACAAGCTCTTAATTTTAGTCAGCATCTGTAAGCTGAAATAGCTAATCATTAACTAATGATATAGATACGCTACATTTTCTGTATGTTTGCAGGAATTTTAAGATAAAGAAAATATCTTTTACCTTGCAACAAAAATAATCCTTTATGTCTAACGAAATAAAAATTGGATTGCTTGCCATCGTTACGATTGCACTTTTCCTTTGGGGATATAAGTTTGTGGAAGGGCGCAATATTCTTAACAAAACTATGATTCTTTACGCAGAATATGAAGACGTAAATGGCTTGAGAGCAGGTACTTCCATTATGCGTAGCGGTGTAAAAGTGGGCGTAGTTACTAACGTCAATCTCAATCCTGAAAATTTAAGTAGCGTGATTGTCGAAATGGCTATTGAAACTAATTTGCCTATTCCTAAAAATACAACTGCCATCATCGCCACTACTGACTTTTTGGGAGAAAAGCGAGTAATTCTTGATTTTGATAAGCCTTGTAGTGGTGCGGATTGTGCTAAAAGTGGCGATTTCCTAAAGCCTAGTATGAGGGGCGTAATTGGTAGTTTTTTAGGTCCTGCTGATGAGCTAAAAGCCTACACAGATGTAGCTTCGGGTAGCGTGAAAAGCATTTTGGATTCGTTGGGTAATGTAGCAAAAGATGAAAATTCCGCTATCGGAAAAGCAGTTCAGGACATCAATATTGTGCTAGAAAACCTAAAGGCATCAACGGCAGGATTAAATGGCATTATTCAAAAAAATAACAGTCAAATTAATTCCATTCTAAAAGATGTTGCTTCTCTAGCAAATCTCATAGAAAGTAAAAATGTTGAACTGCTTCGGATTGTTAATAACTTAGATACTTTTTCGACTGGTATTGCTCGGCTCGACTTAGGAACTACACTACAAAATGTGGATGGAACGATACAAGGACTTAATAGCACTTTGAGTGGTGCAGACAAAGCCATTCAGGATTTAAGACAGGTGGTAGTAAAAATCAGTCAAGGAGAGGGTACGCTAGGCAAGCTATTGCAAGAAGAAGACCTTTATCTTCAATTAGATAAGACTGTAAAAAATTTGGACTTTCTACTGCAAGATGTTCGTTTGCATCCAGAGCGTTATCGTCGCGTTTTGTCCAAAAAGAAAATGCCTTATGAAAAACCTGATGAAGACCCTGCTTTTAATAGCAATGAAAATTGACAAAAATGTGTTTAACCGTTGAATGATTTATTGGTTAGCTGTTTAGCAATTAGATATTTATCATGAAGTGGCTTACATTATTTATAGTTTTTCTACTGAGCGTATATTCAACGAAGATGGAAACAGCCAAAAATGTACTTGGTGGGGCACTACAAACTTGTTGTACAGACCCTATGACGGGTTTTTACAGAGATGGCAAATGCAATACAGGTGAAGATGACTATGGCACACACGTCATTTGTGCAGAGATGACCGATGAGTTTTTAGCATTTACCAGAAGTAAAGGTAATGACTTAATTACGCCCAAACCTAACTATCGCTTTCCGGGTTTAAAACAGGGTGATAAATGGTGCTTATGCGCCTTGCGCTGGCGCGAAGCGCTACAAGTAGGTGTTGCTCCTCCAGTTGTATTGGAGCGTACACATCAAAAAGCGTTACAGTTTGTAAAATTGGAAGATTTACAAGCCCATGAGTTGAAGGAAAAGTAAAAAAGAGTGCTTTGTAAGTTTTACAAAGCACTCTTTCAAAAAAAACTTTACTCTTCATTATTATCATACAAACCATACCAGTTAATTCGACGAGTGTAAAACATGATAGTCGCTAATATAACGAACAAACCAATCGTACCAATTAGTAGGGCATAGTTTTCTAATTGAAGTAAGACATAAATAAACCCATATAATATACCTATAATAATTGCGGTAACTAGCGTGAGTTTTCCATTTTTGAAAATACTGCTTACATAAATAGCAATCAGCCCAGTAGTAGCAACACTGGAAACGAGGTAAGCCCAGTTGAAGCCAATATGTTCAGAAAAAGCAATCAACAATGCAAAGAATAACACCAAAGCCAAACCAACCAAGATGTATTGAATAGGATGGATACGCTTGTTGTTAAGGGCTTCTACAAAGAAAAATACTAAAAAAGTAAGTGAAATAAACAGGATAGCATATTTTACAGAACGCATGCTTTTTTGGTAATAATCTACTGGTATTAACAAATCCACACCAAACTTAGCACTATTCAAGTTGTAAGTTTTACCTAGCCACTGCTGCGGATAGTTTCGATTCAAATGTAATACCTGCCATGCTGCCGAAAATCCATTTTCAGGGGCTGTTCTTTCATCAGGCAAGAATGCACCTTGAAAGCTAGGCGTTGACCAATCTGAGGTCAAATTAACTTTTGTTGTTCGACCAACTGGTGTGAAATATATATTTTGACTTCCGTTCAAATCCAACGTAAGTTTAAAATTATATGTATCAATAGCTTTATCTAAGGGCACATCAGCAATAATGCCTCCTTTGTTATCGGAATATCTTTGGGAATCGTTATAGGTATCTGTTGTTTGCACTTCATAAGCTGTGCCTGACTCGAAGGGTAAATTCTGATTATTCCAATTCAGTTGCACTACATTCTTAATACCTCTCATGTCGGCAAGTCCAACCGAAAGTTTCACTTCATCCCATTGAATATTGCTATCATCAATTTTCCATTCACTAAGGTCAGGTAAGCTAAAAACACCTTCCAAATTTAAGTCCGCGCTGTACACAATAACCTCATAAATACTGCGGTAGCGTTTTTGGGTTGCTAAATTGCCATTAATGCTAAGTGTTTCAGGCAAGAAATAGGCAAAAAGAGTGTTGCTCAACACTTCTCCTTTGTCATTTTTGTAAAATTCTTTGTAAGGCACACTCAAGATAGGTCCGACAATTTGCTGAGGGTTACTCCAAAGGCTACTTACTTCGTCTATTACATTTTGGCTAGTGTATTCCCGCTCGCGCACTAGCGATTCCACCATATTGGCGGGAATAAGCAGCAGTAAAACAAGAACGGCAACTCCAATAAGTTTAAGGACAAGGGAGCGGCGTGTCCAATCGTTTAAGCGTTCAAAGCGAGACATAAGTGTTGGTTAGTTAAATTGTGAGTTATGAATAATGGATACTGACTACTAGAAGTGAATAAGCTACTTATTGCAGATAGAACACCATCACCTTACTTAATTTGAATAAAAAGTGAACTACAAAGAACAAGCATTTTATTTCATACCGCTAATGAACGAGGATTTTACAAAAAAATTGCATTTCAATGGGATACAATTAAAAAGATACTATCCTGCTTCTTCCCCCTTCAATTTCTCAGAAGTTTCGTGCATTTGTAAGGCTTCAACCACTGGTTCGAGGTCCCCTTCCATAATTTTATCTAAATTGTATAAAGTCAAGTTAATGCGGTGATCAGTTACTCGATTTTGAGGATAGTTGTACGTACGGATTTTATCCGAGCGGTCTCCAGTACCTACTAGCGATTTGCGTGCAGAAGCAATGCCCGATTCGTATTCACTGCGTTGTGCTTCTTGAATTTTTTGAAAAAGACGTTGCATAGCAATTTCTCTATTCTTGTGCTGCGAACGCCCATCTTGGCTTTCTGCCACTACCCCTGTTGGCAAATGGGTAATTCGAATAGCGGATTCCGTTTTATTAACATGCTGTCCACCAGCACCACTTGCTCTGAATGTATCTATTTTTAAATCCGCTTTATTGATGTTTACATCTTCTAGCTCTAATTTTGGCATCACCACCACTGTTGCAGCCGAAGTATGGACTCTACCCTGCGATTCTGTTTTGGGTACGCGCTGCACTCGATGCGCCCCCGATTCAAACTTCAACCTACCATAAACATCCGTTCCATTTACTTCCATCACAATTTTGCTATATCCACCAACTGTTCCTTCATTAATGGTAACAATTTCTGTTTTCCAGCCCTGAAGCTCAAAATATTTAGTGTACATCTTATACAAATCTCCAGCAAAAATACTTGCTTCATCCCCTCCAGTGCCGGAGCGAATCTCGAAAATCACATCGCGTTCATCTTCCGGGTCTTTCGGAATAAGCATGACTTTTACCTTTTGCTCTAACTCCTCCAACTGCCCTTCCAAGTCATTCAATTCTGTTTGTGCCATAGCACGCATATCCTGATCCTCGTCTTTCAACATTTCTTTTGAAGAAGCAATATTATCCAGAATATCTTTGTAAGTATAGTAAGCCTTGACGAAGTCCTCCAAACTTTTGTATTCCTTATTGACCTTCATAAATCGCTCCATGTCATTAATCACTTCAGGATCTGACAGTTGCTCTTCTAAATTCAAATAGCGATCTCGGATTATTTCCAACTTCTCAATCATAAATTATTCTCTTTTTCCTTGTGTAGTTTGGCAGAAACAAGGTAAAAACTTTCTTTTGTGGTACACCAATGTAATCAAAATATTTATGTTGATTAGCGTTTACCTAGTTTCCTGCTTTATTTTACTTCTATGTCTATTAAACTGCAAATAAACAAAAGTAAAGTAAAAAAATTGGATGTGAGGTAAGTTTGGTTTAGAGCTTGTTTAAAAATTTTCTTTAGGTGAAAATCAATAGTTTGTGGTTCTGACAATAGGAAGGCGAGGGAATTTAGCGGGCTAAATGACTAAACCTTACTGAAGTCAGGTTCATAAAATATTGGTTTTCAGTAATTAAAAATTTAAACATGCTCTTAGAAGTATCAAATGAAGCAATAAAACAACCAATCTTTTATTTTACGTCAATGCCATTCATTTGTCAAACCCTTAATTTATTTTTAATATAAATAGTTAGTTTGTTAACACATTTCATTTGATTTTGTTATGCTACTAGCTATTTTTGATAATAGATGCTAATTCTGAAAAAAATACAACTTTAAAATGAATAAACTAATCATTCTAGTAGCTACTGTGGCAATCATATTTGCTTGCGGCAATGACACCAGTAAAAGCACAACTTCCACGACTAGCAGTGCTAAAAAAGCCATAGCCAGCGTGGATGGAAAAGCAGTGTATCAAAAAAATTGTATCGCCTGCCATGGCGTGAATGGAGATATGGGCGTTAGCGGAGCAGCAAACTTAGCAGAATCTAAACTAACACTTGCCGAGCGAATTACTGTATTGAAAAATGGTCGAGAAGGTACTGCTATGGTGTCTTACAGCAGTTTGCTGGATGAAGATGAAATGAAAGCAGTTGCTGAATACACATTGAAATTAGGTCAATAATTTACTCGTTGTGGGATTATACCAAATCATTGGCTTGATGTCTGGAAGTTCGCTGGATGGTTTGGATGTGGCTGTTTGCCATTTCCAAACTAATAAAAGGGACGGTTTTAAGATTGACACGTGGAACATAGTTGCGGCAAAAACTATGCCTTATAGCCATGAGTGGCAACAGCGGTTGATAAATCTACCAAAGGGAAATGCGATAGAACTGGCAGCAGCTCATGCTCAGTACGGTCATTATGTTGGCACTTTGGTCAATCAATTCTTAGAAAAGCATCCTCTCGAAATAGACGCTATTGCCTCGCATGGTCATACTATTTTGCACTATCCTAAGCAGAAATTCACTACTCAAATTGGAGATGGAGCAGCCATAGCTGCCATAACTGGCTTTCCTGTTATCTGCGACTTTAGGGCATTGGATGTAGCCAGTGGTGGTCAAGGTGCGCCTATTGCTGCTATCGCCGATAAATACTTGTTCTCGGATTTTGACTTTTGCTTAAATATCGGGGGAATAGCCAATGTCACTTATCAAAGCGCTCACAAAAACATAGCTTTTGATATTAGTGGTGCCAACCAAATATTGAATGCACTTGCATCAACATTGAGTTTAGAGTATGATGCAGGAGGCAATATCGCTCGAACAGGTCAGTTGAATGAAGGGCTTCTTCAACAATCTAATGATTTGGATTATTTTCGTTTGGATTATCCAAAGACGCTTGATAATCAGTGGGTACAACAGCATTTAGTTAACCTTTTTTACGAAAGTCCACTTCCTGTGCAAGACCGCTTACGCACTGCTGTGGAGCATATCGCCAATCAGACGGCTACTGCTGTTCAAGGTATCATCTATAAAGAAAAATTAACCGCTTCTAAACTTCGTCTTCTAGCTACTGGTGGAGGAGCATTTAATACCTTTTTGATGGAATTAATGCAAGAAAAATTACCACAGGTAGAAATTGTCATTCCTAATCCACTCATTGTCAGCAATAAAGAAGCAGCAATGATTGCCTTAATGGGCGTAATGAGAATTGAAAATGTACCAAACTGTATTCATACCGTTACTGGTGCAGTACGAAGTGTGATTGGTGGTGCTATTCATCAAGGTTGGAAGAAATACCTTTAAAATTAATTTAGAGCTTGTTTAAAAATTTTCTTTAGGTGAAAATCAATAGTTTGTGGTTCTGACAATAGGAAGGCGAGGGAATTTAGCGGGCTAAATGACTAAGCCTTACTGAAGTCAGGTTCATAAAATATTGGTTTTCAGAAATTAAAAATTTAAACATGCTCTTACTAATAAAATCATTTTAAGGCTTCTTACAAAAACAAAGCCTTTTCTTGCTTAGGGATAATTTGATGTTCCAACGCAACATCAAAAAGCATCTGAATAGCTTTTCGACCTTCATTACCCAAATCTAATGTCCATTTATTAACATACAAATCAATGTGCTGTTGCATCACTTTTTCGTCCATTTCTTGTGCATGTTGGCTTACATAGGGCATCGTTTCTTCGGGATGCTCAAAAGCATAAGCAACACTTTTTTGCATGATTCGATTGATTTTCAACTGAATATCTAATGGCAAATTGCGTTGAACGGCAATCCCTCCCAAGGGAATGGGCATATGGTAAGTTTCCTCCCAAAATTCTCCTAAGTCACGTAATTTCACTAATCCTTTGTCTTGATAAGTAAAGCGATTTTCGTGAATGATAACACCTGCCGCTACCTCATCTTGCAAAATAGCTCTTTCAATTTCCGAAAAAAGCAATGCTTTTTTTTGTTGTACTTTGGGATAAGCTAAACTGAATAGAAAGTTAGCCGTAGTGTATTTTCCAGGAATGGCGACTGTACTCGCCTCCAAGTCTTCCGCTGTCAGTTGTTGCTTGGCAATAAGCAAAGGACCACAATTATTACCTAAAGCACTCCCGGCATCAAGCAAAACATAGTCGTTGGAGCAATAAGCAAAGGCGTGATAACTCAATTTGGTCATATGCAAATCAGTTTGCATAGCACGCTCATTAAGCTCAGAAACATCCAATAAGGTGGCATTAAACTTCAGCCCTTCCGTGTCAATTTTTTCATGCAGCATGCCATAAAATATGAATGTGTCATTTGGACAAGGAGAAAAACCAAGCGAAATCAGCATAAACCAACAATTAATTAAAGGATAAACACTCAAAGGAACTAAGCAGTTGGCTCAGGTACTATTCCTGCAATAACAGAAATTTCGACGTTCACAAATTTAGGTAAATTTGCTACTTCCACAAATTCTCTCGCTGGTGCGGTATGCTCATTAAAATATTGAGCATAAACAGCATTGATGCGTGCAAAGTTGTTCATATCCTTCACAAATACGCTGCATTTGAGCACATGCTCGAAGGTGATGCCTGCTGCGGTGAGAATGGCTTGTATATTTTTCATCACCTGATGGGTTTCCTGCTCAATATCAGTCAACACCAAATCTCCTGTTGTAGGGTTAATGGCAATTTGACCAGAGATGAAAAGCATTCCGTTAAAAGCGATGGATTGATTATAAGGACCTACGGGCGCAGGTGCATTAGGTGTATTAACAATTTTTTTCATGCTTAGTGTAGTTGTATTGTATCAACAAAAGTTGCCCTAGTACATGCAATACTAGAGCAACTTTTGTTGTAAATTCGAGAAGACTATCGTAGGTTAAAAACTATTCGTCGCCATCTACTTCCACTGCCTTCACCAAGATTCTACCTCTATATCTTAGATTATCGTCGTTGTCATAATAAGCTCTGTGGAGTAAATGCTTCTCTCCTGTTACAGAACAAGTAGCGATTTGTGGAACTTCAGCTTTGTAATGCGTTCTGCGCTTGCGCTTTCTTTGTTTTGATATTCTACTCTTAGGATGTGCCATCGCTCAACTTTTTATCAAATCAATTAATTAGGTTCAATTTTTATATTTTTGAGGCTATCCCAAACGGAAGTGTTTTCGGATTCCTCTTCTTCTATTTTATCTTCTACCAAAAACTGCTTTATGTCTATTTCGCAATCTTGCCCTATATCTTCGTGCGAATTTGAAATAGGTACTGCTAAATGGATGAACTCATAAATCAAGTTTGCTACACTAAACGCTTGCGTGTCCGGCAGTAGGTAAATAATATCTGCTTCATCACTTTCCTCTTCTCCAAATTTAAGCAGTATCACTTCTTCACTACTGATGCTTACTTCCATCCATTCAAGGCATCTATCACACTCTACCTCTACTTTTCCTTCAATACTGAAAATAAGTTCTATTAAACTAGCTCTTTTTTCTAGCTCTAACGCTACTTCTACATTCCCATTTTGAATGATAGAGTTTTCAAAGGAACTAAAAAATAACTGATTTATTGAGTAATTGTAACTATACGTTCCGAGTTTTAATCCACCTATTGGAATCACAAAACTCAACAATTCCCCATCCTGACTTTTTTTCATAGGGCTGCAAAAGTATTTTATTATTTGATAAAAAGCAAATAACTTTAAATATAGTTGCTACTTTTTTGCTAAAGATAATGATATTATTGTTGTTTTAACAGTTGAAATTTTTATTTTGATACAATAGAATCTTTATATATTACATTTAACCTATATTTGTATAGGGTTGTGAAAAATACCGTATTGTAGTTTGTACTCAAAAATCAGATGAACGTACGCTAAAAAGCGTAAAAAAAATAAACACTAAATGAAAAATTTAATTGAAATTGCTCAAATAATAACTAAAAAAAAGATTAGAAAAATTGAGATTTTCGACGAACATTATTTACAAAATAAAAGTAGTAAATTCAATGATTTTTATGAAGGACTAATTCAGGGTAAATTCAAGAATGACCGAGATGCGGCAGAGCATTTGTATCAATCTACTCCTAAAGATGACAAATATCGTCAACTGAAGTCTCGTTTTCGCAAACGTTTATTGAATACGCTTTTTTTTCTGGATGTTAACCGCCCATCGGCTTCTAATTATGAGCAAGCCTATTTTACTTGCAACAAAGAGTGGACTTTAGTAAAAATATTGCTCGCCAATCAAGCAATAGGTGCTGCCACTGCTTTAGCAGAACAAATACTGACTACTGCACTTCAATTCAAATTTGCGGATGTCATTGTTAATTCTTGTAGAATTTTAAGGGAACAAGCTGCCGTATCAGGTGATTACAAAGCCTTTGAAGAATATGACGAACACATTAAGCAATATGCAAATGTGCTAGACGCTGAAATTCGCTCTGAGGAATTTTTGCAACGAGTAGTCATTAATTATCATAAACCACCTAACAAAAGAGAAGATATTACAGAACGGATTGATATTTATTGCCAAGCATTAGATAGTTTAACCCTACAATACGATTCGCCTGTGGTGCGATACAATAAATATCTAGTTTGGACTTACCGCTATGAGATATTAGCGGAATATGCACAAATGTTGAGGGTTATTCAAGAAGCGGAGCAACATATGCAAGAAAACCCAAACTATCATCAAAGCGAAAAAATTAATCATTTCTACCAAAAGAGATTAGCCGCTCATTTGCACTTGATGGATAAAAATGGCGTACAAATTAGTCAACAATCCCTTACAGCATTTACACCGGGCAATAAAGATTGGTACACCTTTCAGGAATATCGTTTTTTGCTAAGTATGCAAGTTGAGAATTATGCCTGTGCATTAAAGACTTACGAGGAAGTGGTTAGCCTGCCGAAGTTCAAACGAACGGGGCATGAAATTCAAGACAAATGGGAAATTTTTGGTTATTATCTGAATTACGCAGTGCAGTATTTGATGCCTAATTCAGACGAGCACCTACAAAAGTTAAAAGTATTAAAAATCAAGAAAGTTACCAATGAAAACTTTGAATTTACGAAAGAAGAATTCATTTATGATGTCCATAATGTAATTGTACAAATTCTATTCGCTATTCAATCGGGAAGATTATCTATTGCTCGGGAACTTATCATCAATTTAAAACCGTATATCAATCGCCAACTTAGAAAAGAAGAATACTTTAGGATGATTAATTTTTTAAGATTACTCCAGCAATTGCAAAAGGCAGAGTTTCAATTAGAAGAACTAAGCAACGTTGAAAAATATAAAGACCGATTAATCGAAGAAAGCACTTTTAGCTATCGAGGTATGGTAGCAGAATTGGAAGTAATTCGGTATGAACATCTTTGGGCATTAATTTTGGAGCGTTTGAAAGAATAATCTGTATTTTTGGGTGATTATTTTGTTTAACAAAACTACTTCCAAGTGTATTCCATTATTATTGCTATTGACGGCTACTCTGCCTGCGGAAAAAGCACGCTTGCCAAAACACTAAGCCAGCAGTTAGGTTACGCCTACATTGATACAGGTGCAATGTATCGAGCAACTACGCTCTATTTTATTCGCCACAATATTAACCTAAATGATAATCAAGCTATTGAGGCAGCATTAGCAATTATCAACATTCACTTTGAATACTTGGATGGTTTAAATACCACTTTTCTCAACGATGAAAATGTTGAACAAGCCATTAGAAGCATAGAAGTTTCTAACCTAGTGAGCGAGGTAGCAGCTATACCTGCGGTAAGGCGAAAAATGGTACAGCAGCAGCAACAAATGGCGAAAACAAAGGGATTTGTATTAGACGGTCGGGACATTGGAACAGTTGTTTTTCCTGATGCTGAATTGAAAATATTCCTAACCGCCAGCATTGCTGAACGCACTAGAAGACGATTTAAAGAACTTCAACAAAAAAATACAATAATCACTTACAGCGAAGTTCTCGAAAATCTGCAACATAGAGACCATATTGACTCCACACGAAAGGATAGCCCTTTACGCAAAGCGGATGATGCTATTTTACTCGACAACACTTATTTAAACAAAGAGGAACAACTTTCAAAAGTGCTCACGCTGGTGGAATCGGCAAAAGCTATTACCTCAACGAAACAATGACTGTTTTGTGTAGCTACTTAAAATTCATTTTTTCTTTCTAGGCACTTTTGCAGTAGCAAAAATTCGGCGAATGCTATATGACCCTGTACCATTGGCAAACACCATGAGCAAACCTCCTGCAATAGCAATATTTTTCATAAAAAAAGTTGCTTCTAAACGTCGCAAATCTTCTATCCTTTCATAACAGGGGAAAACCGTCTGACAATCAAAGGGTTCTCGCCAGAAGGCATGTACTACAAACGTGATGGGTAGCCAATAAAGCAACAGCAAAAAAGACCCCAGTTGCGTGCGATAACCAATCACGAGTAATGTTCCACCAAGTATAAGGAAAACAATAGCACTTATCAGCAACCAATCTTGATTCCAGATGAGTCCATAGGCACTCATTTTTTCTTTGTTGGCTTTGTAGTAAAAAGTAGCATCGTAGGCTTCATATAGAAAAATGAATCCTAAAAAAAGTCTTCCAATTAAGTCTGCAGTTCGCTTCATATGAAATTAGGTTAAATGATTTTTACGAAAAGCATTTGAAATAAAAAAAATAGACAAATGCAAGAAATACTTTTCTATTTGTATTTTAGCAAAATAATTTTCGGTAAATCATAAAAAAAGCATACAAACATTAAAAATCAGTATGACTATTTAAAACGTATGTTAAAGTTACATAAAACTATGCACAAACTCATTTTTACAGGACTAATCCTTTTACTTGCTGTTTTTTTAGGGAAAACACAAGATTATAGCCAATCCATCTGGCATATAGAAGCCAAGAATATTGACCCCAACAATTACTACGGCATCACACTTGCTAATGGTATGGTTGGTTTAGTCTCCTCGACAAAACCTATGCAAGTACAGGACGTAGTGCTTAATGGCGCATACGACTACTACCAAAGAGGTAGAGTATCCAACATTCTAAAAACCTTTAATCATGTGAATATGGATATGATTATTGGAGGAATTTTTGTCAATGAAAGGAACACGACCAACTATCGGCAAGTGCTGGACATGAAAGCGGCTAAATTGGTCACTACTTTTGATGTAGGCAATAAAGCTACGGTAAAACATACTATGATGTCCCTACGCCATCTGCCTTATACGTCTTTGGTCATGGTAGAAGTAACAGCTAATGAAGATGTAGAAATCAATCCAATGGCAGTTATCGAAGCGCCTAGCCATTTGCAAGATGTACGCAATACTTACGCCGAAATTGACCGCCCACACGTTAAAGTACCCTTGATGAGTTCTATGGCAAAAAGCCCTTCTGGGCGTTTGACCGTTGCAGCTTCCGTTTCCTTTATCTTTGAGGAAGAACATGGCAAGACACCGCAACTTATTCACGAGGATTGGGATTACAACCGCCACTTGACTAAATTCTACAAACAGTTAAAAAAAGGAGAAACTTACACATTCAGCGTAGTAGGTTCAACGGTTTCTTCCGCCACTTACAACGACCCACTCAACGAAGCAGAACGCTTGACTATTTACGCTGCCTTAGAGCGCACCGAGCGTTTGCTCCAAAGGCATGTAGCTGAATGGGAGCAACTTTGGCAAAGCGACATCCTCATTGAAGGAGATATTGCCGCACAGAAGGATATACATTCTATGATTTACCATTTGTACTCCTTCGCTCGTAAAGGAACTGCGTTAAGTCTTTCGCCAATGGGTTTATCTGGATTAGGTTACAATGGTCATATCTTTTGGGATACTGAAATTTGGATGTTCCCTCCCTTGCTGATGTTGCAACCAGAAATTGCCAAATCCCTTTTAGAATACCGCTTTGAGCGTTTAGGAGCAGCAAAGCAAAATGCCTTTTCTCACGGTTACGATGGTGCGATGTTCCCGTGGGAATCTTCTTCGGAAGGTTCTGAAGACACTCCTGTTTGGGCATTGACCGGACCTTTTCAACATCATATTTCTGGAGATATTGGTTGGGCTGCTTGGAAATACTATCAAGCGACAAAAGATAAAAGTTGGTTAGCCACAAGGGGGTTTCCCATGCTTAAAGACATTGCAGATTTTTGGTGTAGTCGAGTAGAGCGAAATGGAGTTGGTAAATACGACATCAAAAACGTCATAGGGGCTAACGAATGGCAAGAAAATATAGACAATAATGCCTATACTAATGGTATGGCAATCACTTGCTTACGGTATGCTGACCAAGCGGCAAAAGCATTAGGAATTGCTCCTAACCCCGATTGGTTGCACGTTGCTCAAAATATTCCTGTACTAAGATTTCCTGACGGCACTACCCGCGAAAATGCAACTTATAATGGCGAAGAAATCAAACAAGCAGATGTAAATTTACTCGCCTATCCAATGACTATTGTAAACACAAAAGAACAAATCATCAAGGACTTAAGCTATTACGAACCTAAAATGTCGCCTACTGGTCCTGCTATGGGATTTAGTGTATTAGCCACGCTTTATGCACGTTTAGGAGAAGTAGAGAAAGCCTATCAACTGTTCAACAAAAGTTATTTACCCAATCAAGTACCCCCATTTGGCGTTTTAGCAGAAACAGCAGGCGGCACGAATCCTTATTTTGCCACAGGTGCTGGTGGTACACTTCAAGCGTTGATAAATGGTTTTGGTGGATTGGAGATTACAGATAAAGGCGTGGAGCAGATATACAAACCTGTTTTGCCAAAGGCTTGGAAGAAATTAACGCTCAAGGGAATTGGTCAAGAAGAGAAAACTTTTGAAGTGAAATAATTCTAATTTTATCGGAATCTTTATCCGATTCTATTACATTTGTCGAAATAAAATAATAGCAAAATGAAAAAAACAAGAAGAGTTTTTATCAAAACATCAAGCCAAATGGCGTTAGGGATAAGTTTATTGGGCGCAGCAGCAGCTTGCAACAATAAAACAACAAATACGTCCACTACTTCTACCAACAATAATAACAATGTATTGGATACTAATGGATTATTCTTCAAACTATCCCTTGCGCAATGGTCGCTCAACAAATCTATCTTTGGCAAGAAAATGGACAATTTAGATTTTGCAGCTAAAGCTAAAGGTATGGGCTTTGAAGGAATTGAATACGTCAATCAATTCTTCTTTGATAAAGCCAAAGACATGGACTATTTAAAGGAGATGAAAATGCGTGCCTCAGATAATGGAATAAAAAGTTTACTTATTATGATTGACAGCGAAGGTGGACTAGGTGAACCTAACGAAAAGATGAGAAAAGAAGCCGTAGAGAAACATTACAAATGGGTGGACGCTGCTAAATTCTTAGATTGTCATTCCATTCGTGTCAACGCTTTTGGAAAAGGTAGCGCCGAAGAAGTAGCTAAAGGTGCTGTGGATGGGCTAGGCAGTTTGGCACAATATGCTCAAAATGTTGGATTGAATGTCATTGTAGAAAACCATGGTGGATATTCTTCCAATGGCAAATGGCTGACTGATGTGATGCGTCAAATTAATATGCCTAACTGCGGAACATTACCTGATTTTGGAAACTTCTGCATCAAACGGGATAGTGGTCAAGAATGGGGTGGAAAATGTATAGAAGAGTACGATAGATACAAAGGTGTTCAAGAAATGATGGAATTTGCGAAAGCAGTAAGCGCAAAATCACACAACTTTGATGAGAATGGTAATGAAACACAAACCGATTACATGAAGATGATGAAAATAGTAAAAGATGCTGGTTACACAGGTTATGTTGGCGTAGAATTTGAAGGTAGCAAAATAAGTGAAGAAGAAGGTATTATTGCGACAAGAGACTTGCTTATTAAGGTAGGTAGGGCACTAAGTTAAGAATGCTTCTTCGACTTCTTAAATTTCGATAGCCGTTGTAAAATTTTACAACGGCTATCGAAATTTATAGGACAAAAAGAAAGATATTAGCTCTCAGAAATTAAAAATTTAGACAAGTTCTAATATTGAAACATTACCTGCTCGCTTGGAAAACCAAATAATGATTTCTCCTTGATGATAGCGACTACTTTTTTGGGTACAAAATTTTCCCAGCCTGTTTCATTATCCATAATCATCTTCAATATTTTTGGAGAGAAAACGTGTAGTGTATCTTTGTTGAAATGAGTAATATCTACAATTTGCTTATTGTCCAACAAGTGTTTATATAAAAACTTTACATCTTCTGGTACAGGCAAGTTCTTAGCAGTCATCAATTCGGCACTACCTTCTTGCATGGCAGGATAAACGTAAAAACGAATATGCTTCTTAAAAATTCTACCAAAAACAGAGAGCAACTCGCCATCCTTGTGCTGATAAAATTTGTCGGTAATAAGTTCAAGTAACTCGCGAACCCCAATCACCATACCTATTCTTGGCACTTTGTATTCGTCCAAATGTTTGATAAATAAACCCTGATCGGAAGTGCTGGATATCACCACAGTTTGGTCTAGCGCACACAGCACATCGGCACGATCAAGGAAATCTTGGTCATCAATAGCCCCCTCTGAGGCTAAATTGTCTAAGGTAATTTCAGCCAATAAGAATGATTTTTGTGAATCTACATCCTCCTCTTTTCTGAATTGTTCAAAGCCTTTTTGAATCATATCTAGGTTGACTACGGTGGCAGGGCGAAAACTCCCACGCACCACCATTACATTTTTGCGATACAAAAATTCAGAAGGATGCACCCCTTGCCCATCTGGACCGAACATACTAAAGTTGGTCAGTCCATATTGTACCAATTTCAATGCTAAAAGGCGATTGTCCACTGCTTTAAAATCAGGTCCATTTAAACGCACCATATCAATCGCGACACGCCCCTTCACGTTATCAAGTAAGGACTGCAACATCATTTCAGGGCTATCATAATAACGATAACAAGCATAAATCATATTTACCCCCAGAATACCAATAGCCTGTTGTTGAAGTTGATTATTGTTGTCCAACATTCTTACTTGTAGCACAAAGTCATTGGGTTCAGCATCGGGATTGAGTTGAAAACGCACCCCCATCCATCCACTCCCTTTGATGGTTCTGGTGTAGTTAATGGCGGAAACCGTATCTGCAAAAACGAAGAAATTATTACTAGGGCGTTCTAAACGAAGCCTAGAAAGCATTAGTTCGTACTCATGGTCAAGCATACGATATACCCTCGACTCGCATACATACCTACCACTAGGCTCTACACCGTATATTTTATCAGAGTAAACCTTATCATAGGCGGACATTGTCTTGGCAATAGTGCCTGCTGCTGCACCAACTTGGAAGAAATAGCGTGCTACTTCTTGCCCCGCACCTATTTCAGAAAATGTGCCATAAATGACTTCATCAAGATTAATTTCTAATGCTTTTTGTTCCGTTTCGAGTATTTTTCTTTCCATCATTATAAGTGGGTAATGCTTGAATTATGGGCAAAAGATAGCAAAATTTATTGTTCTATCCAAAAAGATACCCAAAAAACACATCTTCCTAGTTAATCCAGATAGTTTTTTTGGAAACTAATCAAGTCAACTATCATTTTAGCGATATTTCTTGGTTTGCCATGATTGGGAAACTGATGTAAGGCAAAGCCGGGTGAATGATTGATTTCTATGATGCAGTAATCGCTTGGCGAAAGCACTTTTGTAATGTCCTCACTGCGAATATCCAGACCTAGTACAGGCGCATCTAGTGCTTCTGCCATACGCTCGAAAAGGCGAATGTTTTCAGGGGGCAAATCGTCGGTATAATCAATACTTTCTCCGCCAGCACTCATGCTGCCAATTTCGCTAAGGAATATTTTTTCTCCTGCTTTGGGAATGTACTTCAGCGATAGTCCTTGCTTGGCTAAATGATTCGTTGTATCCTCAGTTACTTTGATTTTAGAAAGTAGTGCCACCCTTCCGTCCCCTCTATCTGGTTTGTTATTTTCCAATTTTATCAGCAAATCAATATTATGAAAGCCATCTCCATAGATACTAGCAGGCTCACGATGTGCCACAGCAGCTACCTTCCTATCGAGCATCAGCACTCTGTAATCTTTGCCTTTAACAAAATTTTGGATGAGTACATGGTCAAAATTTACCTGATAAGCGAGTTCAAATGCCTCAAGAAAGGCTTCTTCATTGGATTGATGCAGAATAGAAACACCTTGAGAACCTTTGGAATCGTTTGGTTTTATCACTAAGGGATAACCGATAGACTGTGCTGCTGCCAATGCTTGGTCAACATTTTTTACTGTTATTGTTTTTGGAACAGTAAATCCTAAATTGCCCATAAAGATGTAAGACAAATCTTTATTTTCAGCAATGTATTTGGTAATACCTCTAGTTTCCCAAATCATCGTTTTACGAATGTAAGTAAACTGAGTTCCGCAAGAAATTTTTAGCAGAGGATGAGTTGAGGAAATTACTTCAACTGTGTAGCCCTTCTCTTTAGCAGCTTCTATGAGCAAATGGTCGTTGATACTTAATGGCATATTTCTTGATTAATGACTTTTATGCTACAATAGTAAAGATAATTGTTTTTGTGGATAACAAAAACTATGTCATCCAACAAAATCATCATATGGATGAACGGTTGCGCAAGTGTGATAATGACTAAAATATAATTAGTACAATAGACTTCTTGCGAAAGTAATTTTTTCGCCTCATTCCAACCTGTGCCTATTAATTTTTGCCTAAATGGAAAAAAAGCTAATATAGGAATGTGAATTTTAACAAATAAAAAATCTGTGTTCATTTGTTAAATCCGTATCATCTGTGTTCTTATTTACTAAACTTCTCCTGAAAGTAATTTCTTGCCTCATCCCAACCTATCCTTATTAATTTTTGTCTAAACAGAAAAAGAGGCTGAAGGACTTCCGAAAGAAGTCCAATAAAGAAAATTTTCTTGAATTTACTTACTAATTAGGTTAAATTGAAAATTTTTCCCTTTTCTAAAACCTTATTGAAGTTGTGATGTATTCATTGTGCGTTGATGAATGAAAAAGCTAAAAATTTCCAATGGACGTAACATTAATCATTTACGACAATAAATAAATGGCTAGCAAATTAAGGCTATGAAATAAAAAATTGTATTTTTTTGTTTAAGAATAATACTTTTGCGGTCAAAATAAAGCATACAAATTTTTAAAAATGAGCATGAGGACGAAACTGTCGCAGTTTGATTTTGAATTGCCTAAAAAATTGATTGCACAATATCCAGCAGAGAATCGAGATGAATCGCGCTTAATGGTGTTACATCGCAACAGTGGCAAGATTGAACATAAGATTTTTAAAGATGTTCTAGGATATTTTGATGATGGAGACGTAATGGTTTTCAATAATACTAAAGTCTTTCCTGCTAGAATGTATGGTAAAAAAGAGAAGACAGGAGCAGACATTGAAGTATTCTTACTAAGAGAGTTGAACCACGACATGCGATTGTGGGATGTGCTGGTTGACCCCGCTCGAAAGATACGAGTAGGTAATAAATTGTACTTTGGTGATGAAAAAAACGATGAATTATTAGTAGCAGAGGTTGTGGATAACACAACTTCAAGAGGAAGAACCATTCGATTTCTGAATGACGTTTCAGAAGAAGAATTTCAAGGCTTGCTCAAATATTTGGGGCATACTCCTTTGCCCAAATACATCACCCGACCATCCGAGGAATTAGATGGTGACCGATATCAAACTGTTTATGCCAAAGAAGTCGGCGCAGTAGCCGCACCAACAGCAGGGCTACATTTTAGTAGAGAGTTGATGAAACGCCTTGAGATTAAAGGCGTTAATTTTGCAGAGGTCACTTTACACGTCGGGTTAGGTACTTTCAGAACGATAGAAGTAGAGGATTTATCCAAGCATAAAATGGACGCAGAATATTTCACCGTTTCTGAGAAAGCAGTGAATATAGTAAACAAAGCAAAAGAAAATGCTAAACAAATTTGCTCTGTCGGAACAACTTCTATGCGCTCTATAGAGACTGCTGTTTCTGCAGATGGCAAGCTCAAGCCAGCAGAAGGTTGGACGAATAAGTTCATCTACCCTCCTTACGATTTCAGCATCGCTAATGCCATGATTACTAATTTTCATTTGCCAAAATCAAGTTTAATCATTATGATATGTGCTTTCGGTGGGCATGATTTAATAATGGAGGCTTACAATGAAGCCATTAAAGAGGAGTATCGTTTCTATAGCTATGGCGATGCCATGCTAATTTTATGACTAGGATAAAAAAAACGTCAGATTACAAAAAAACATCGAACAAAAAACGGTGTTCGTGATTACATATTTTATTAAAAACATTTGATTCATTTAATCTAAGCAACTTTTATGTATTGGACATTAGAACTTGCACACCACTTGGAAGACGCACCATGGCCAGCAACAAGAGACGAGTTGATTGACTATGCTATCCGTTCAGGTGCACCTGTGGAATTACTCGAAAATCTTCAAGAAATGGAAGATGAAGGAGAAGTTTACGAATCTTTAGAGGAAATCTGGCCAGACTTCCCCCGAAAAGATGATTTCATGTTTAACGATGATGAGTATTAATTATTCTTAAAAAAATTCGAATCTTAACAATTTTATTTAAGAATTTCTTGACCCTTAGTCTGTATTGCACCATTCTAAATTCTGATTTATGAGTTGTTGACCAATATTAAACCTGTGTGTAAACATATTCAATCTAGGTTTAATATTTAGTTTACATTAAAAATTGATTTTAGTCCACATAATGCTTTATCTTTGCATTGAAATTACATTGTAGTGCATTAAACTAAAATCAAATGAAAATTAGAGTAACTCAAAAAACAGAATTACTTGTTGCTTTTTTCCTATTCTTATTGTGTTGTGTATTTTCTTTCCTACAAAGCAACATAGAGAATATCGAAACAGTAGCAACATCGCTTAGTAGCATTGTTGGAGCTAGATAGCAGATAAGTATTCAGGTAATAATTGCCTTAGCGTAAAAAGTAAAGCTCCGATTATAAAATCGGAGCTTTTTTTGTGATGTATTTCTAATAAATCACCGTTATATCCCCCCTATAAAGAAGTTTCACGTTATCTTGGAATGCTACTTCTACTAAGTAAACATAAGTACCACTTTGAACAGGTTGCCCTCTAAAAGTACCATCCCATTCGCCACTTCCGCCAAGCTCGGGGCTTAAACTATCGGCGGTGTAAACCAATTCTCCCCAACGATCGTAGATTCTAATGAAATTGACCTGACTAACACCAGCACCTGTGAATACCTTAAAAGTGCTGTTAAACACTGAGCTAGGTGAAAAAGCATTAGGAATGTAAACTTTTCGTTTTCTATCTACACTGATAAATATCTCATCCTCTCCTATACAGCCATTTGCATCTACTACCCTAAGGGTGTAAGTATTTGATTGGATAGGTCTAATCGTAGGATTCAGAATACCCGCCGAAGACAAAGCATCGCCTGGTGTCCAAACTATAGATTCAATAGGTTGACTAGAAAATACATCAGGCCGCAGACGAATGCTATCGCCTAACTGAACTTCTAGTGCTTCAGGTAAAATTACCTCCACTGGTGGTGGCTGATTGATGAAAAAAGTCGTATCCTTTCTACATCCTAAAACATCAAAAACAGAAACCAACACTTCTTGTCCGCCAAACACTGGAACAACGCGATCCAACGGCGACCTTGCCACATTATTTACCGAAAAATTGTACGGTGCACCATTCCCACCCATAGCTGAAGTAACGGCTACTGAGGTTTGTACACCAAAACAAACTGGTTCTTCCGGCGTAGGGATGATTGCTCTAATGGGCATCGGTTCTGTAACGGTGTAAGAAACAGTATCGTTACATCCATTTTGGTCAGAAACTGTGATGAAGTAAGTACCTGCTCTTAAATTTGTTGCTAAGCTATCTCTAGTTCCTGCAATACCTTGTGACCAAGTGAATGGATTGCCGCCCAAACCGTTTCCTCCTTGCACACTTACCTTGATTGAACCGTTATTTTCACCAGCACAACGAATATTGCGAGTGCTATCTTGCGCAATACGCAACACTAGCAGCTCAGGCTCACCGACAGTAAGGGTGTAGCCATCAAATCGGCAATCGTTTGCATCTGTAATGGTAACGGTGTAAGTATTTGGCGCAAGGTCAATCAAACGGTTTACTTGAGCACCTGTATTCCAATCATAAGAGAATGGCGGTGTACCTCCAGCTACATTTACAGCGACCTCGCCATCTGTTTCGCCAAAACAGCTTACCCATCTTGCCTCGCCAATCGGTAGAATAGGAGGAGGACTAGCGATATTTAAGGAACTTGTTACCGTACAGTTGCCGTCATCTGTGACCGTAATGGTGTTCATACCTGCACAAAGTGCAATAGCTTGACTGTTTATTGTATTGATATTTTGCTCACCATTTCCCCAAACAAAGTCGAATGTTCGTTGCTCACCATTATCCATGAAAGCAATCGCTTGAGCACGTCCTGTACATCTACCTTGCCCTAAAGCACAATCAGCAGGCTGTACATCTCTAAATTCAACAACAATAGATGGTGCTGGCGCAACAATAGCTTCCGCAATTACTTCCGGGCAGTTGTTGGCATCTTGCACACGAACACTATAAGTACCCGACATCAAGTTGCTAATAATATTATCCGAATTCGGCGTTTGCCCATTAAAGAACCGATAAGGCATTGTACCGCCTGTTACGGTCAAAGTAATTGACCCATTATCCCCACCAGCGCAGGTAGGCGACTGGGTACGTACTTGACTGATGGTCAAAGTTTCTGGAGCGATGACGCTAGCGGATGCTTCTGCAAAACAGCTATTGGAATCAGTAATCCTTACAGAATATTCGCCCGGTCGCAATGTTGGAGTAGTGCTTTCCCCTCGCTCTCCATTTGACCATAAAATATTGGTAATTGCACCTCCACTAGAACCTTGTCGAAATTGAACCGTCAAGCGACCATTAACATCAGAGGAACAATTTAAGGTATCATTAGCGAGTGTAGTGATAATCGGTAAATCGGGTGCTGTTATGACAGTGCTTAAAGAATCCATGCAACCATTAGTGTCTGTTAACACCACAGTATATTCGCCAGTGGTTAAGTTTTCTGCTAAACGGCTGGTTAAATTAGGAATGGAAGTCCATCGAAATCGAAAAGGTGCAGTACCGCCTATGGGTTCTGCTACTTCTAAACGTCCATCGTTTAATCCTCCTATACAAGTGGCATCGCGTCGGTTAGCAAAACTTAGTTGAATACGTTCTGGTTGAACCACAGTGAAAGTATCCGCTGCTGTACAACCATCTTGGTCTTCTATTTGAACGATATAATTGCCAAAACTTAAATTGCTAATAGTGCTAGATCTTTCTGTATCTTGTGGTAAAGAATTACCAGTTAGTAAAGGCGACCAATTAAAATTATAAGTGGTATTAGGTGCTGCCTGCCCTGTGGTTACCCCTTCGACAAAAATGCGACCATCCTCGCCACCGAAGCAAGTAATATCGGTTACGGTTGCATTAGCACTGATTGTTCTTCTGGCATTTACTCGAAAAGAATCAACGAAATTACAGTTATTGTCATCTGTAATAGTTAAAATGTAGTTGCCAGGCACTAAGCCCCCTAACTGTACAGGTTGTGCACTAGGCACTCTATCTTGAGCCGTAACGTTCCATTGAAATCGGTAAAAATTGGATTGGCTGGTATTTCCACCAGAGGCTTGAATCGAGAGAAATCCATCGTTTACACCAACACAAGTCGCATCTCTTCTATTTACTGGTCGAAGGGCTAAAGGCGATGGCTGACTTAGGGTAACTGTTGCAGGGCGGTCTAACACACAACCTCCTTTTGAGATAATGGCTTCGTAAAATCCTGCTGGTAAATCCCTTAGAATAAGTGTATTACCAATGGTATCTCCATTTCGATTTCGCCATATAAAAGTGTAATCTGAACCTGGATTCTGAACGGCAATAGAGTTTTCAAAAATATCAATGGTTACTGCTCCATCAGATAAGCCAAAGCAACTGGGTTGTGTTAATGTTCTAGCATTTGCGCCTAAATCAACACCTGTTACTATGGATACTGCCCTTGAAACAGTGTTAATGAAACCCGGCTGCCCACTATCTACAACAATAAGCGTATAGTCGCCAGGTCGTAAATTCCGAATCGTATCTCTACCTCCTGCATTGGCAACGCTACCACTAGCCACTAATATACTATCTCTATCTCTTAATTCATAAGTGTAGGGAGCAGCGCCATCGCTAACTAAAAAGGAAATAAATGCACTAGAATTGCTAGTACAAGAAGCGTTCGTATTATCTACTACTAAAAGCAAAGGATCATTGGAAACGCATATTTGTCCTGCTATATATCGTGCAGGAACTGGTAGTCCATTTCTGTCCTCGACTACTCTGCTAAATCCAATTGTATCTACACCTCCTAATTCAAAAGTAAGTGGTGAACAGTTGCCTACCTCTGCTCTTGCCGTAAAACAAACGGAAAATAACACTGCATTATCTGGCAATGTAACGGTTTGGAAGTTGACAATATCTGCCCAAGCAACTCGAAGTTCGCCAAATTGAGTGTTGTTTAAGCCAAATTGATTAATGTTAAATCCAGGAATCAATGGATTGAAGTTGGTAACCGAATCAAATCGAACGGGGAATGGATTCCAAGAAACAGGGATTTGAAAACCGCCAACATCAGTAAAATCACGCACACGCACATCCACACAACGACTACTATTGGGTTGAATATTTGCCAATGGCAACTCAAAAGTTACTTCGCCATTGTTGTTCATCGAAAAATTGAAGGTCATCGTAAAGTTGAAAGGACAAGCCTTACCATCTTGCACACTTACATTATATATACCTTCTTGCGGAACAGTAACCGAAATGGTACTTCCCGTGTTGCTTACTATTCCTCTTACCACAGGGTTACTAGCAAGTGTAATGCTCACATTGTATGGCGCATTGTTGTCAAATTGTGGAAGCCCCCCTGAAAGTTGAAAAGTACCTGTATTTTGATTGATTTGAATATTATTAGCAACTATTTCATTAAGATACACCACTGCAAAGGCTTCATCCACATTTACATTCACACAAGGACCTGCTGGGCTGCCCTCATAGCGAGGAATGAAAGAATTGACACCGCCCAAATTGAGTTGTCGAAATCCATCGCAAGTGATAGGAGCAAACCACAGCAACAAAGGATTTCCATTATTAAAAAATCGCTGCAAATTGCCATCATTAATAAATGGAACATCATTGGATGCTGTAGGATGTGCAGTGACCCAAAAAGGGCTATCAAAATTAACGCCTGGCGGAAGCAAAGCAGGATTGATGGTCAGTATATTAGGGTCAGCAGCCACTGCTGCCAATGTAGGTCCACCTACAGTTGGGCGACCGCTGTAAAACGCATAAGTAACCCCTGCTGGTGTACTAAGGTCGGGGTCTCCGCTAAGATCCTCCGTTCCCGCATTGTGATCCACCAAAATTTGGTCGCCAGCACAAAGGTAAAGCGTATCTCGCGTAACGTCATTACTACGCCCAACGTGAGGTCCTAGTGTAACTGTACCTGCGTTATTGCACATTGCTTTTTGAAGCGTAGTTTCCCCTTGTTTTCGATTGAAGTTGCCTTCAAAAAAAATACCTGTCGGAGTTTGCGCCTGCAATTGGACGAGAAAGAAAAACGCACCCAGAACGGATGCCCACTGCTTAATCATATGCTTAAATTTGAGATAATAATTGTTCATGGAAGCAAAGATAATGCTATATTAACTAATGTTCTTATCGAAATCGTAGTTCCCCAATCTATCTTACGTGCATTTAACAGATTGGCATTTATCCTTTTTTTAATGAACACAGAACGTGAGTAAAAGCAAAATTATTGCTTTTACGTAGCAATCGGTAAATAGATAACTTATTGCCCTTGAAAACTTAGTGACTTTTTCTACCTTTCGGCGCAATTTGCAAACGAAAATACAAAAGCAGAGTCTATATGGCTAAAATGATAGCTGCCATCACAGGCGTAGCAGGTTATGTACCTGAATACAGGTTGACCAATCAAGAGCTAGAAAAAATAGTGGATACCAATGACGAATGGATTCGCACCAGAACAGGTATCAGCGAACGACGTATTTTAAAGGATAAGGAAAAAGGCACTTCTTTTATGGCAGTGCAGGCGGTGAAAGATTTACTTGAGAAAACAAACACATTAGCCCAAGACATAGACTTAGTCATTTGTGCTACTGTAACGCCAGATATGCACTTTCCAGATACTGCCAATTTGGTAGCATATGAACTGGGTATTAAAAATGCTTTTACTTACGATTTGAGCGCAGCCTGTTCAGGATTTCTTTTTGCTTTGGAAACAGGACGCAGATTCGTGGAATCAGGAGGCTACAAAAAGGTAATTGTAATTGGTGCAGATAAAATGTCCACCATAGTAGATTATGAAGACCGAACAACTTGTATTCTTTTTGGAGATGGTGCTGGTGCTGTTTTACTGGAGCCAACCCTGAAGGAAAATGGCATAAAGGATGCTATATTAAAAAGTGATGCAGTTGGAAAGGATTTCTTGCACATGAAGGCGGGGGGTTCACTTCGTCCACCTTCCATAGAAACAGTGATGTCGAGAGAGCATTTCCTATACCAAAATGGAAAACCTGTTTTTAAAGCTGCTGTTTCTGGTATGTCAGGAGCGGTGAAAGAGGTATTGCAGCGCAATGAACTCACCAAAGACGATATTACTTGGTTAGTGCCACACCAAGCGAACATTCGCATTATAGAATCGGTAGCACATATGGCAGATTTTCCAATAGAGCGCGTAATGGTGAACATCCAGAAGTACGGAAACACCACTGCCGCCACAATTCCGCTTTGTTTGTGGGACTGGGAGTCGCAACTTAAACGGGGCGATAAATTGATTCTCACTGCCTTTGGAGGGGGATATACCTGGGGAGCTACTTACTTAACATGGGCTTATTAGTATTGATTCAAGAATCAAAGTATTGATAATAAATTAGTTAAGAAACTAAAGCGAGAATTTTACCTGATTTTTAATTGTTTAAAGTAAGTTGAATAAAAACATTTTTTTAAGGAATTACGACTTACAATTTACTTTTCCATTCAGGAACTCTTTGGAATTGTGTATCTTCGTGTTGGTTTTAATTGAATTATTTTGAATACAGTAAAAAAACACTTTTTAACTAGGATTTAAACTACTCAAATAATGGCAAGTACATCTGATATTCGCAAGGGAATGACTATTAACCACAGCAACGATATTTATAAAATTGTTGAATTTATGCACGTAAAGCCAGGCAAAGGAGCTGCTTTTGTGCGCACAAAACTAAAAAGTTTAACAACAGGTAGAGTCATTGATAATACCTTTCCTGCTGGTCATAAAATTGATGAGGTAAGAGTAGAAGCTAGGCAGTACCAGTATCTATACAACGATGATAGCGGTTATAACTTCATGAATAACGAAAATTTCGACCAAGTAACCATTGATGAAAAATTCATTGATAACCCACAATTTCTTATGGAAGGCATGATGGTAGATGTCCTCTTTCATGTAGCAGAAGAACGCCCTATTTCTTTGGAATTGCCACAGTATATTGTTGTAGAAGTAACCTACGCCGAACCAGGTGTAAAAGGCGATACCGCTACCAATACTTTAAAACCTGCCACTATTGAAACAGGTGCAGAAGTGCGTGTACCGTTATTTGTTAACGCCGGTGACAAAATCAAGATAGACACTAGCACTGGCGATTATATGGAGCGTGTTAAGGAATAAGCCCTTCATCAATAAATATATAATAGACGGGCTGTTTTTACTGCCTACAATTTTTCATACTGACAATGAAAACAGCCCGTCCTAAAAGTTTTACTCATTTGCTCACAACATAAAACCTTTGATTGCATGACGTTCAAGGAAATGGAAAATCTGCTCAAGCTCATCAGTGAGTTAGAGATGACAGAATTTAAAATGAAAGATGGCGAATTTGAAATCGTAGTTCGTACTAAAGAATACGGTAATACAAAAGTAATTACTCAAGTGCCAGCACCTGTTGTGCAGCAACCTATTATCGCCCCCCCAGCTTCTACTACATCAACTGTTACAGAATCTATTGCCTCTACGAAAACAGTGGAAAGCACGCCAGTAAAAGAAGAACCTAAAAAGAACTATATCCCCATCAAATCGCCTATTGTAGGAACATTTTACCGCTCGGCAGGTCCTGATAAAGAAGCATTTGTAAAAGTAGGCGATAAAATCCAACCCGGTAAAGTAGTGTGCATTGTGGAAGCGATGAAACTATTCAACGAAATTGAGGCAGAGATTGGAGGCACTATTGTACAAGTGATGGTAGAAGATGCACAACCAGTAGAATACGACACGGTGTTGTTTCTGGTAGAGCCTTAATGGAACAGGCTAAATTTTTGATTTAGCATTTACTTTTGTTGTGTTCAAAAAAGGATTTTTAGGCGTATCATTGTTATTACTTTGATACTTTGTAATCAAAGTAACTTAGTAAGGCATCAAATTCAGAAGATTCATGTTCAATAAAATACTCATAGCCAATAGAGGCGAAATTGCACTTCGCGTAGTGAGAACCTGTAAAGAAATGGGCATCAGAACAGTCGCCGTTTATTCCACAGCGGATGCCGAAAGTCTTCATGTGCGCTTTGCTGATGAAGCAGTTTGTATAGGACCACCTGCCTCCAAGCAATCTTATCTAAATATCCCTCAAATTATGGCGGCTGTCGAAATTACCAATGCAGATGCCGTTCATCCTGGATATGGTTTTTTAGCAGAAAATGCTGATTTTGCTGAAGTTTGTTCAGATTATGGCATAAAATTCATCGGTCCAACGCCGGAGATGATTCGCAAAATGGGCGACAAAATTACAGCGAAAGAAACCATGATTACTGCTGGAGTACCTGTTATTCCCGGCTCAGACGGTCTAATTGAAAATATAAGAGAAGGTATTAAAGTTGCCTCAGAAATTGGTTATCCTGTACTACTCAAAGCAACTGCAGGTGGTGGTGGTAAGGGTATGCGCATTGTGAACGAAGAATCAGAGTTTGAAAAGGCTTGGGAGCAAGCACGCATGGAAGCAGCCGCATCATTTGGCAATGATGGCATCTACATCGAAAAATTCATCGTTGAGCCTCGCCACATTGAATTCCAAATTGCTGGCGACCAATACGGTACTGTGGTTCATCTTTCAGAGCGCGATTGCTCCATTCAGAGAAGACACCAAAAACTAATTGAAGAATGTCCTTCGCCATTTATGACATCAGAATTGCGTGAAAAAATGGGTGAAGCCGCCATAAAAGCTGGGAAATCTATTAATTATGAAGGATTAGGAACAGTAGAATTTTTGGTGGATAAATACCGAAATTTCTATTTTATGGAGATGAATACGCGTATTCAAGTAGAACACCCTGTTACTGAAGAAGTGATAGACCATGATTTGATTAAAGAACAAATAAAAATTGCTGCTGGCGAGCCTATCTCTGGTAAAAATTATTTCCCCAAAGGTCATGCCATGGAATGCCGCATCAATGCAGAAGACCCTTTCAATGGTTTCCGACCAAGTCCAGGCAAAATCACTTCCTTTCATAGCCCTAAAGGCTATGGTGTTCGGGTAGATACTCACGCTTACGCCAGCTACACCATACCGCCATATTACGATTCAATGATTGGTAAATTAATTTGCCGAGCAGCCACACGCGAGGAGTGTATTAAAAAAATGGCACGCGCTTTGGATGAATTTATCGTAGAGGGCATAAAGACCACCATTCCTTTCCATCAAAAAATGATGGCAAACCAAGACTTTAAAGATGGTAATTTTCATACTCGCTATTTGGAAACCTTTGATTTTGAAGAGTAAGCAAAGTATTAGTTGTGAATAGCTAGTCTCAGTTGTTAAATCTGTGTGTTTCTAAAACACAGATTTAACAACTGTTGCAAATAAATTTTAGACAAGTTCCCCAACTTGAGGCATCACCCTGTAGCGTAAAGCAGAGCAGTTTTCTCTAGTAAAAATTGTGTTTGCTACACGTTGCATATCCGAAAGGGTTATGCTTTGATAAAGTTCCAACTCTTCATTAATGAGATTCGCATTTTTTAACAACTCAAAAAAAGCAAGGTTAATTGCTTTGTTAAGCACGCTTGTTTCTGAAAAAATAAGATTACTGACTACTTTATTTTTAACTTTCTCCAATTCTCTTTGAGTTACGCCATTCTCCTTTAGTTCTTCCAACATTTCCCAAACAGCTGCCTCCACAGTTATTAAAGAAATACCTTTTGAAGGATTGCCCTCAATGATAAGCACTCCAGGTTCAATGCTACCCGAAACATAGCAATCAATACTCGAAAAAAGTTTTTGTTCCTTTAATAGATGTTTATACAACCGAGAGGATGCACCATTGCATAGTACATCAGAAAGCAAATCTGCTACATAATAATCGGGATGTAAGCGGTCAGGCATGTGGAACGCTAAATAAATAGAATCCAAGGGAACATTTGATTCCATGTTTACTTCACGAAAAGCCTCCTGTATAGGTTCTTGTTTGTATTGGCGTTGAGGAACTTCACCTTTTGGAATATCACCAAACCATTTTTCGGTTAATATTTTTACTTGTTCCACTCTTACATTACCTGCTACCACCAAGATTGCATTATTTGGGCAATAATATTTGGTATAAAAATCCTTTACGTCTTCCATAGTTGCAGCTTCTACATGCTGTGGCACTTTGCCAATGGTGGGCCAACTGTATGGATGCTCCTTATAAGACAAACCACTCAAATGATGCCAAGCATCGCCATAAGGCTGATTGAGGCATGTTTCTTTAAATTCTTCAACCACTACCTTTCGTTGTGTCTCCAATACTTCCTCATCAAAGTTGAGATTAACCATTCTGTCTGATTCCAACCAAAAAGCAATTTCTATATTCTCGGCAGGCAAAATTTCGTAGTAATTAGTAACGTCGCTGTTTGTGAAAGCATTGTTTTCACCGCCCGCCATTTGGATAGGTTCATCAAAATCAGGGACATTTTTTGAGCCTCCAAACATTAAATGTTCAAAAAGATGCGCAAACCCTGTTTTTTCAGGAGATTCATCTTTTGAACCTACGTCATACAAAACGTTTACGGCGACCATTGGCGTAGTTCTGTCTTCATGCACAATCACACGAAGCCCATTATCTAAGGTAAATTTTGTAAATTCAATCACTGATATAGTATCTTTTATTTTGTGGATAAGCTAAATATGCGAAAGCATATTTAGTTAAATATCCTCATCAAATGCAATCGTTTCTTCTACTTGTTCTAATTTGTCCGCGCGTCTGACGAGAGCATTCGCACGCATTTCTGCATCCAATTTTCGGTTTCTTGCAATGTCCAATGCTGCAAAAATTGCTTGTCGAAAAGAACTTGGGTCAGCCTCATTTTTCCCTGCAAGATCATAAGCCGTACCGTGGTCAGGCGATGTGCGTACAACGGATAAACCAGCAGTATAATTCACGCCAGCATTAAAAGAAAGTGTTTTAAAAGGCACTAGCCCTTGGTCATGATACATGGCTAAAATACCATCAAATTTCCTAAATAACCCTGAACCAAAGAATCCATCTGCTGGATAAGGTCCAACTGCCATAATGCCATTTTCTTTCATTTCAGCAATGACAGGACGAATTATTTTTTGCTCTTCGTTGCCAATCACACCATTATCACTAGCGTGTGGATTTAAGCCCAAAATGGCAATGGTTGGCTGTTCAATACCAAAGTCAACTTTTAAGCTACGGTAAAAAATTTGTATTTTCTCTACCAATAGTTGGTGTGTTAAGCTACTAGCCACCTTCTCCAGTGGAATGTGTGCAGTAGCCACGCCCACGCGAAGGCTATCATTCACCATAAGCATTAAGTTAGCTCCATTACCAAATTTTTCTGCCAAATATTCTGTGTGACCTGGATAAGGGAAACCCGCCAAATTCATGGCTTCTTTATTGATAGGCGCGGTTACCAAAGCATCAATCAAGCCATCTTTAAGGTCATTTGTTGCCATTTCCAGAGAGCGATAGGCATACTTCCCTCCTAAATCCGTAGCGCGACCAAGTGTAATATTTACATTTTCATTCCAACAGTTAATCACATTTACTTTGTTCTCCACATATCGTTCAGGCAACTTAGCAGGATGAAACTTAAAATCAACGCCTACGATATTTTTGTGATAAGACACCACTTTGGAAGAACCGTAAATAAAAAGGGTACAAAGATCACTGATGCGCTCGTCCACTAAAGTTTTTAAAATCACTTCCAAACCTATGCCGTTCATATCACCTATCGTGATTCCTACTCTTATTTTACTCATCATTTTTTCATTAATATTTGCCAAACGTTTGTTTGGTTTGGCTTTTCGTTCACTTAAACTCTACTTCATTGACTACAAAGGTAATAAAGCTATCGAAGTCAAGGAATTAAGTTGTTTATTTTTCCTTATTCCGCTCGCTCAATCTTTATTTGCTAACTGACCACAAGCAGCGTCAATATCTTTGCCTCGACTTCTACGCACTGTGACCGTCACATTTTTCTGTATTAAATATTGAGCAAACGCATTAATTTTATCTTCACTCGATTTCTCAAAATCCGCTTGGTCTATTGGGTTGTATTCAATGATGTTGACGCGGACTGGAAATTTCTTGCAAAGGACTACTAATTTTTTTGCATCGTCCATGCTATCATTAAAGTTCTTGAACGCAATGTATTCATAACTGATTCTATTTTTTGTCTTCTCAAAAAAGTAATTCATAGCTTCCATTAATGCTGCAAGATTATTTTGTTCATTAATGGGCATAATTTGGTTGCGTTTCAGGTCATCGGCAGCATGCAGCGAGAGAGCAAGATTTACTTTCACAGCATCATCCGCCAGTTGCTTTATCATTTTAGCAATACCAGCCGTACTAATTGTGATGCGCCTCGGCGACATATTTAGTCCGTCTGGAGCACTAATGCGTTCAATACTTTCAAGGACGTTTTTGTAAGCAAGTAATGGCTCTCCCATTCCCATGTAAACAATATTGGTGAGCGGATGCCCAAAGGTATCCAAGCATTGTTGATTCACTTGAACCACTTGGTCAAAAATTTCAGCAGCATCTAAATTCCGAACGCGCTTCATTCGACCTGTGGCGCAAAAAGTACAAGTCAAGCTACAACCCACTTGCGAGGAAACACAAACGGTGTAGCGATTGTCCTCTGGAACAGGAATAAGCACGGACTCTATCATGTGCCCATCGTGGAGTTGAAAACGTGTTTTGATAGTGCCATCAAAGCTTTTTTGCACTTTGTTCTCCTTTATGGCTTGTATAGTAAAATGCGCCTCTAAAGTTGTTCTAAGTGACTTAGAAAGGTTCGTCATTTCGTCAAAAGAGCAAACCCCTTTTTGCCAAATCCATTGATATACTTGACCTGCACGAAACTTTTTGTCCCCAATAGAAACAAAAAAATCTTCTAAAGTAGCTTTATCAATCTTTCTAATATCCTGTTTAACAATCGTTGCGTTCATTGAATGCTTTGCGTCTAATCCAGATAAACGTTTAACACTTAGAAATCGTTTTACACTTTTGCGCTAACCATGTTTTTTCTTCATCATTTAAGTAAGGCGATAGTTGGCGAAAGACTTTTTCATGGTATTGATTGAGCCAATTAATTTCTTTCATATCTAGCAATTCAATATCAATAAGTTGTAAATCAATAGGATATAGCGATAGTGTTTCAAATTTCAAGAACTTACCAAATTCATTTTCCGTATGTTCCACACAAAGTAAAAGATTTTCTATCCTAATCCCATATTGCCCTTTTCTATAAAGTCCAGGCTCATTGGACATGACCATTCCCACTTTTAATATGGTTGGTTGTCTGCCATTGGTGGTAGCCACCATCTTAGGTGGCGATTCGTGGACGTTAAGGAAAAAACCTACGCCATGCCCTGTGCCATGTCCATAATTCATGCACTCTGTCCAAAGTGCTTGTCGCGCTACGGCATCAAGTTGAATACCATTTGTTCCATAAGGAAAATAAACTTGATCGAGTGCAATATTCCCTTTTAGCACTAACGTAAAATCCTTTTTTTGTTGAGCTGTTGGCGTTCCAAGTGCTATGGTACGAGTGATATCAGTGGTGCCATCTAAATATTGCCCACCAGAATCGAGGAGCAAAATGCCTTGAGGGTAAACGGTTTCACTACTTTCTTGCTCGGCGTGATAGTGAATAATGGCGCCATTGGCATCATAACCTACTATGGCATCAAAACTTTCTCCTTTGTAATCTGGCATGATAGCTCTGCATTTTTTACATTGTTCTGCTATCTCCCACTCTGTGAGCGTTCTATGTTTTAAAGTGTCCTCTATCCATTTGAATAGCCGTGTTAAAGCGACACCATCTTTCTCCATCGTTTTCTTAATATGCTGAATTTCCGTAGCATTTTTGATTGCCTTTTTGTCGCGAATCATGCTATCTAGCTCCATGATATTGCTACTGATGGCTTGATTAATGCGCATGCTAGTCGTTAGCACATCCAATAAAACAGTATCTCGCTCTGGAATGCGTTCTAGTGTAGAAATGATGGCTTCATAAGGCAATAACTCGATATTACATTTATCCAATTTTGCAATGAGCGATGTATCTATTTTTTGCTTATTAACAAATAAGTAGCAATCCCTTGCAGACACTAAGGCATAACTATAAAACACTGGATTACAGTCTATATCACTACCTCTTAGATTAAACAGCCATGCAACTTCGTCCAACGCTGATATTAAATACCAATCTGCTTTCAACTCTGCCATTTTTGCTCTTACGGTTTCAATTTTTGAACAGCGACCTTCGCCAGCATAGGCAACGCTAAAATCGAAAATAGGAGCATTAGGAAGGGATGGACGGTCTTTCCAAATTTCAGTAATAAAATCGTGATGTACTTCTAGGATAATTTCTTTTCCTGAAACCGCCTTTTGAATATACTTAATTTGGTTAACGGAGAAAAGCATCCCATGGCAACCAATTCTTGCCCCCTTGGAAAGGTTGCTTGCCATCCAAACGTCATACTCTAATCCTCTGCCTGGAGTCATTTTATGTAGTTCAAATTCAGAACCGGCTAGTTGTGTTTCTGCTTGAATGAAGTACCGACTGTCTGTCCACAAACCAGCATGGTCTTGTGTAACAATTACCGTTCCTGCTGAGCCAGTGAAACCTGTCAACCATGCCCTTTCTTTC
>CALDYY010000021.1 GCA_937944245.1 uncultured Saprospiraceae bacterium
GCATATTCTGTCCAAGTGCCATTTGTTGCATTTGGTGTCCAACAATAATTGTATCCTAAGCCGGGAGATAGGTTAGACTCTATATCAATTGGTACACCGAGATAAACTTCTCTTCGTCCTTTGTCTTCAAATTTTTGAAGCATTGCTTCTGTGCCATTTGGGCATTTTATGGATACCTGCAAATCGCGCATATAAGAATGCTCTATGTTGACGCAAATACCTATCAGGTCGTCAATATTTTCTAGTTTTTGCCCTGACGAAAACTGCGTAATGTTGACGCTTGTTTCGTAAGCTACGCCTTTGCCATCGGGTAAGAAAAGGGAATCGGCACGTTCATATCGAGGCTCAAATTTGCCTTCGACAGCAGTTGCACTTACAATGGCACTAGAGTCAGCATTATCAATAGTGCCGCTAATCCTAATAGTGTCGCCGATACAAAATTGTGGGGTATCTTTTACAATGAACTTCGGTTTTGGTGAAACGCGGACACGTTGGTCAATACTGTTGATACTTACGCATCCTACTTGGTCAATAATATTGAATTGAATAAAATATCCACCAGCTTCAGTGTAAGTATGGGTTACTTCTGTCCCTGATTTGCGCGTGCCATCGCCTAAATCCCAGAAATATTCTGAGCTATTGCTATGGCTATAATACAAACCTTCCTGCGGGAAAATGCCTCTACCTTTCAAAGTAATTTCCTGCCCAATACAAACATCAATCCAACCTGTGTCCACTGGCATAACCGATGGACTACTACTTACTAATTCCGATTGAATAACTTGGCAACGGTCAATACAACCTACTTCTGCCTTCCATCCTTTGCCTTCTGAAGGAACAATTAAAACGCGACGGGAAGTAAAGGTTACTGTTATACAACCACTCAAGTTGGAACGTGTGGCAGAAACAGCAAAAGGAATATCGTTATTAGAACGTCTATCTACTACCTGCAACACTTGTGCAGCGGTAGTCGGTCCATCATAAAACGTCAATATGTCTAGTTCTCTCAAATCTAACTCTCTGAAAGTCAATCTTGCAGATTTACCGGGTTGATTGTTAGCAGAACAGAATGTTACGGTGAAATCTTCTCTGTTGGCGTAATTACCATTTGGTCCGCCACTATCGAAAAAAGTGCCAGTACAGGAACGAATCGTGCTCCTATGGACATCATCCATGTTGTAGTTTTGGCTTAATAGCTGCTGCGGATGTGCGAGAAAAACAAATGCAATAACAAATACAGGCAGAATACTTACTTTAGTTTGGTAGAAAATTGGCATAATGAATTGATTTTAACCTTTTGATTAAATCTTGTTCGTGAAATAAAACTACGAACTAGCACCAAGAGTAATGGGTAACTAAAGTGTGTAAAACTGGGTAAGTAAAGTATGGCAGTTTGAAGTAAAACGTATCTCTTACTTCAATGCGAATCTAACGCAATAAAAGTATATTTTATGTATATTGATGAGGTGTTTTTTATAGAAAAACTTTTATTTGGCGTAAATAACGAATAAAAACAGCCATTATGTATTACATTTTAAATCTATTCATAATGGCTATTTCTTGCTTACCAACGAATCAAAGCAGCTCCCCATGTAAATCCACTACCAAAAGCAGCTAAACAAACAAGGTCGTTTTCTTTTATTTTACCTGCTTTCCACGCTTCGCAAAGGGCAATCGGTATGGAGGCGGCAGTGGTATTGCCATAACGCTGGATGTTGTTCCAAACTTTTTCATCGGGTAGTTTTAATCGTTGTTGAACAAATTGGCTGATGCGTAAATTGGCTTGATGTGGAATGAGCATGTCAATGTCAGAAGCCTTATAGCCATTTGCTTCTAGGGCTTCATGAATGACTTCTGGGAATTTAGTTACTGCAAATTTGAATACATGCTGCCCATCCATGAATGGATAAATGTCTTCCGTTTCGTACATATGAGGTGTAAAAAAAGCACCGCCAAACTCTTGGTCAGGGTAACCAAATTTTTCCTTACCCAAAAATACGCCACCATGCGAACCCGGATTGATGTAGGACAAACGCTCGGCATGGTCACCATCAGCATGTAAATGGGTAGAAAGAATACCTCTATTTTCGTCTTCGGAAGGTTGTAATACCACTGCACCCGCGCCATCACCGAAAATCACAGTTACGCCTCGTCCTCTGGTTGTGAAATCTAAACCGCAGGAGTGCATTTCAGCCCCTACAACAAGGACATTTTTATACATTCCTGTCTTGACGAACTGATCGCCAATGGATAGCGCATAAATAAATCCACTACATTGGTTGCGAATATCTAAAGCGCCTATGCCTTGCATTCCCATTTGACGTTGCAAGAGTACACCACTCCCTGGAAAATAATAGTCTGGACTTAATGTAGCGAAAATGATGAAGTCCACCTCTTTATTTGTAATACCTGCTCTTTCAATAGCAATTTCGGCAGCTTTCACTCCTAAAATAGAGGTGTTTTCTTTGTGTTTTTCTGCATAGCGTCGTTCTACTATGCCTGTTCGTTCCTGAATCCACTCATCGGAAGTATCCATTACTTTCATCAAATCGTAGTTAGTAACTACTTTCTCGGGAACATAATATCCTATACCTGCAATCTTTGACCTAATCATGTTTTAAATGGTTTATTGATAAGACAATAAAATAATGTATTCAGTTTTGATTTTTTTATGTAATGATGATAAGTAATTGTTAATTAAACGATTGAGTAATTCAATAAATTAACTGCTATACATTCAATGTTTAATTTACATTGGCTTAACCTTATTTTACCAAAAATCGAAATAATTTGTCGGAACACAAAAAATAAAGAGCAAATAGAATAAATATTATTCATTTGGAAATAAACCGTCATATGCTACGTTTATCAAAAAGTTAAGGAAAGCCAAAACTACAAACCGATAAGTAATGAAGCATTTTTTGATTATGTGTTTTTTAAGCCTACCAATGATAGGTATTAGCCAGTCAAGTGAAGTAAAAATAGACGAGCGTTTGCTTGAAGTATTCGACCAAGCGTATCTAAATAATTTGCAGACTACAAATCCTTTTCTAATTCAACGCTGGAATTATTACTTGGATAATGCTTACTACATTGCGGAGGATGTAAAAACAACACAACATCCTTATCTTGATGTAGTAATAAATGATGTAAAACAGTTCAATATCTTTTTGCTGGAAAGAGAACAGGGGATAAAAAGAGCATACCAACAAGAAGTGGCATATCGTATAAATGGTACAAACAAAGTGCTTGTCTATTATGCTGCTAAAGATTTTACTGCAAAATTGAATAAACATTTAGGTCGAACAAATTAATTTTTATCGTTACTAAATATACATTTACTTTGCATTATTGACATTTAGCTCCTCTAAACTAAACCTAGCATCTTACTACCCTGCACCCTTAGTTTTACTTTTAAATTGAATACCTAATTGCCTTTAAAATTGAGATCGAGAATGGTCAAATTTTACTCAACACGAATACTACTGCTAGTTAGCTATCTAATGTTTTACGGTAGCCTCCATGCTCAAGATTTTCGCATAGACCAATCTGCTTCTATTACGACTTGTAGAGGGAATTTCTATGATAGTGGAGGGGCTATTGGCTTTTATCAATCTAATGAAAATTATGTAACCACCATCTGTTCAAATGGCAGTTTAGGGTCGCATATTAAACTGTTATTCAGAGAAGTAGATTTGTATAGGGAAGATCAACTTTGTATTTTTGATGGAAACACTGTCAATGCTCCGCTACTGGCTTGTGCCACAGATTTTACTACCACACTCAACTCTGACATTATAGGAGTATCTACAAGAGAACCTATTGCTATACAAGCATCCGCTAACAATACAACAGGCTGTTTGACTATTTCTTTCACCTCAAATGGAGTAAACCAGCGAGAGGGTTGGCGTGCTGAAATATCTTGCATTCCAGCTTGTCAAAAAATAGAGGCATTTATTACAGACTCTAACCCTATTGTTCAGCCAGTAGATACAGGCTGGATTGATGCTTGTTTGGGGCAGCGTATTTTCTTAAATGCAGATGGTAACTTCCCTAATGAGGGTAGTTTCTACAACCACAGAGATTCCGCTCAGTATATCTGGGACTTTGGCGATGGAACTATTAAATATGGTAAAAATGTAGATCATACCTATCGCATATCAGGTGGATATAATGTCATTTTACAAATTCAAGACCAACTAGGTTGTGTGAATACCAATTTTGCAGGGCAGCGTGTGCGTATATCCACAGTGCCTAGTTTCAAAGTATCCGCAGCGAGTTTACCCACAATTTGTTCTGGAGATACGGTTACATTGGCAGCTTCTATCAATCAAAATAGCCCCAATTCTGTTGCTAGTGTATTTTCTAATCAGGGTACTTTCCTGGCGCAAAGGATTCGCTCCGATTCCTTGCCACTACCTGACGGTACAGGGGAGCGATATACCACTAGTGTGAAGTTTACTAATTTTGCACAAGGTCAAACGCTTCAAGATGTAAATGACTTGAGAGGCATTTGCGTAAATATGGAACATTCCTTTATGCGCGATTTGGAAATCAGGTTGAGCTGTCCAAATGGTCAATCTGTTGTTTTGCATAATTATCCAGGACGAACAGGGGCAAGGAGTGTTTTTTTGGGAGAACCCATCACCAACGATGAAATTTCTATACGACCAGGTAAAGGATATGACTACTGTTGGACACCAAATGCCACTAGAGGAACATGGATTCAATTTACGGAGGGGAACACTATTTCCCCCCTTCCTTCAGGTGATTATAACTCCTTTGACCCGCTGAGTAATTTGATAGGTTGCCCTTTAAATGGCGATTGGACGATTAGCGTATTTGACCAATGGGTATTTGACAATGGTTATATTTTTTCTTGGGGGATTGAGTTTAATCCTAACCTATACCCTAATTTAGAAACATTTACCCCACAAATTTTAGATTATCGATGGATAAATAACCCTACGGTTTTGCCAAGTAACGATAATAATACATTAGTAGCTTCACCGACAAATGCTGGTCAGGCTTCCTACATCTTCTCAATTACTGATGATTTTGGTTGCGTTTACGATACTGCAGTAGCATTTCAGGTGTTGCCTATTACTAATCCCAATTGCTATGAATGCGAAAGTTTCCTATTGCCTTTACAAGATACAACCATTTGTGATGGACAAACCGTTAATTTAGATAGTGGACCTCAGTTTTTTACAAAAGAAGTAGGTTTTTCAGCTTTTCCGCGTTACCGCAAACTTGGTTTTCCCAATCATCCACCAGGTAGAGCTTACGAAAGCTCAATAGAGGTAAGTGATGTTTATCCAGGTATCATCTTAAATCCCCAAGAAGATATTGTTTCTGTTTGTATTGATATTGAAACAGCACCAACAGACTGGGTTAGCGATTTGAATATTTACTTGCGTGCGCCAAATGGTTCTATATTACCCTTGTCTAGGGGAAATGGTGTAGATGGTAGTAATTATACGAATACTTGTTTTACACCTAGAGCCACAGTGCGCATACAAGATGGAGTAGCGCCATTTACAGGAGATTTTCTTCCAGAAGGTAACTGGAATAATCTGACTGGTCTTAGCACTACTGGTACTTGGACGTTGCTCGTAGATGATGCTAACGGACCTCAGTTAGGTACATTCAATTCATGGTCTATTACATTCAATTCAAGAAATGGTATTAACTATACTTGGACACCTTCTGAAGGATTGAGTTGCACAGATTGCCCAAATCCAAATGCCAGTCCATCAAATACAACAACTTACGCAGTTAGGACATTAGACGTGTTTAATTGTAGTTTTGAGCAAAGCGTAACCATTGGCAGCGCATCTGATTACGTTGCACCTAACATTAATTGTGAAATCACAGACTTGAGACAAATCACTTTTAATTGGGATGACCCAAGTGGTATTCAAGATTATGAAATTAGTATAAATAACAGCTCAGATTGGGAACGTCCTAATCGGGGAAATCTTGCTCATACAATCAATAATTTACAATTTAGTGAGCGAGTAAATATTGCTATTCGTCCGTTGGTAGCTACTGATAATCAAAATTGTATTATTCGAGCTGTTGAATCATCTTGTGTGTATGATGCCTGTGGTGTGAATATTGTACCGACAAATTTGCCAAATACTACTTCTTGTGCTGGCACTTCAGATGGTGTATTGCGATATAACGTAACGAACGGTGTAGCACCTTTCAATTTTTCATTGGATGGTCAAACAGCATTTACAAACTCCAATACATCGGGAGTGATAGAAAATTTGGTGGCTGGTAATCATCAACTCATTATTATAGACGCTAATCAGTGTATTGATACATTCAATTTTGTTATTGATACTCCATTATCCATTGCTACTAGTTCAAACATTCAAAATGTAAGTTGTAAAAATGGCAATAATGGTTCTATTACAATTACCCCATCAGGCGGTACAGGCGAATTAAAGTTAACTTGGGCGAACGGTAGTACCAGCAGACAAATTAATAATCTTACGGTTGGTACTTACAATCTGCGCATCTCTGATGCTAATAATTGTAGTCTGGATACGGCTTTTATAATTACTGAACCTGATTCATTATTGTTGAACCTTTCTTTTACCACAGCTTCTTGTTCAGGTTCATTTGATGGGACAGCCACTGCAATGGGTTCAGGCGGTACAGGAACGTTGAGCTATCAATGGAGTAACGGAGTCACTACGAGGAATCTTTCTAGCCTTTCTCCAGGAACATATACGGCAACTGTAACAGATGATAATGGATGTACAACCACAGCAAGTGGTGTGGTGCTTTCGCCAGAGCCATTAAGCATTGCAGACATCGGTATCACTAATGTAGATTGTGCAGGTAATAACACAGGGAGAGCCATAGTCAGCGTTAGTGGAGGGACGAAACCTTATCAATATCTTTGGAACGATGGACTAGGGCAAACGTCTAGTAGTGCTACTTTACTTCGGGCAGGTGTTTATGAAGTAGTAGTAACAGATAATAATGGCTGTAGAGCAAGAGAAGCTATCACCATTACAGAGCCTTCCCCATTGACACTATCTATTGATAAAACTAATGTAAACTGCTTTGGGGGTGAAGATGGTATTGCTTCTGCATTAGTAAGTGGAGGAATCGCACCTTATAGATATCAATGGAATGATAGTGCAAGACAAAATACTCAAACTGCGATTCGATTAGTAGCTGGTACTTATACAGCAGCGGTAATTGATGCTAATAATTGTATCACGCGTAGAGATTTCGAGATTACACAACCTGAAAATCCAATTACTGCCAAGATAGAACAGACTTTTATAGGTTGTCACGGGCTACTTCAAAATGAAGCAACTATTACACCACAAGGAGGAACGGGACCGAATTATACTTATGTTTGGAGCAATGGGCAAACTTCAGCAACAGCTACTCGCCTTGATACGATCGTATATACTGTAACGGTTACTGATGAGAAAGGATGTTCAGCAAATTTTGAGAGTAAAAAAATAAACGATCATCCAGCGTTTAATATCATTATTAATTTTACTTTACCAAGTTGTTTTGGCAGCGTGGATGGTGCAGCAGGCGCAACTGTGAGGCAAGGAGGAACAGGGCAAGGCTACACTTATCTTTGGAACGATCCAATGAGATCAACTACGCCACTTATCCGAAACATTGCTGGAGGCGTAACTTATACCATTACAGTAACCGATAGTCAAGGTTGTACTGCCACCAAGTCCGCACCATTACCTCAACCTAATCCTATTGTGTTTGAAACAAGTTCCATAGATGTTAGGTGTCATGGTGGCACAGATGGCGCAGCAAGCGTGATCAACGTAACTGGTGGGAACGACAATTATCAATTTATTTGGGATAACCAAGCAGGAAGTGCCACAACTGCTGCTGTTGAAAGTTTAAGTGCAGGAGTTTACAGCGTAACGGTGAGTGATGAATTGGGCTGTTTTGCGGAAAAACAAATTCAAGTAAAACAACCTACGCCTTTAGCTACAACTTTCCAATCTAAACCAACGCTCTGCAATGGAAGTGTGGATGGTGCAGTAAGTGCAAGTGTAAGTGGTGGAATTCCTTCTTATCGGTTTTTGTGGTCAAATGATGTAGTTACTTCAAAAACTGATCGTTTAACGGCAGGAACTTACACTTTGACGGTTACAGATGCCAATAACTGCGAATTGGTCAGCACTGTAGAAGTAGCAGAACCCGACCCAATTCGTATTAACGTAACCCCTCAACCACCTACTTGTGCTGGTAGCCGCGATGGTCGTTTAGATATTATGGCTAGCGGTGGTACTACGCCTTACACCTTTAGTATAGACGATAAAAACTATCGTGTAACGCCTACTTTTTTAGCCTTAAATGCTAGGAATTACAATGTTTTTGTACAAGATAGAAATAACTGCAAAACTTCTATAACTTATCAACTATTTGATCCTCCTGCTTTTGCTGTTTCTATTTTCCCAAATCAAACTGATGTTGAAATAATAGAAGGGGAACGCATACAGTTATTTGCTGAGGCTGTTAATCAAACTGGTAAAGTTGATTTCGTTTGGTCGCCTTCTTTTCAAGATGAATCACTGAGTTGCACGGAGTGCTTTAATCCGATTGCTACTCCTAAGAACACGATTTTTTATGAATTATATGGTGTGGACGAGGCGGGCTGCGAGGCTACAGATAGAATACAAATTCGAGTAAATAAAAATAGGGTAGTATTGGTGCCAACAGGCTTTACCCCTAATGGAGATAATTTGAATAACAAATTATTGGTGCATGGGACAAAAGATGTGATGATTAAATTATTTAGAGTGCATGACCGCTGGGGGGAATTATTGTTTGAAAACATTGATTTTTTTACTAATGATACAGAAGCGGGCTGGGATGGTACTTTTAGAGGAAAAGAAATGCCAGCAGGCGTGTATGTTTGGTATCTTGAAGTAGAGTATAATGACGGTAGAAAGGAATTGCTCAAAGGTAGTACGATGCTAGTTCGGTAGGGTCGGTATTGTATTTGTAGTTACCAAATTTATTAAAAAAGAAAAACATGAAAAAATACTTACTCATAGGTCTTTGTTGCTGGTTATTTCAATTAGCTAAGGCACAAGACCCTAGGTTTTCGCAGTTTTTGCATACTCCCCACCACACCAATCCAGCGCTGATAGGGGTATATGAAGGGAGTTTTCGTGCTGCAATTACTTATCGTGAGCAATGGAATACGCTATTTGCGAATGTACCTTTTCGCACCTCCACTGCTAGTTTTGATGTACGCCGCCCAGTAGGCAAAGGCGATTTTGTAGGTATTGGTGTGGCGCTATTGCAGGATAAAGTTCATGTCTCTAATTTTACTCAAGATAGAGCGCATTTAGGGTTGTCTTATATGAAGCAGCTCGGTAGAGGTCGCTATAAATCTGGTGCGCAGTATCTGATTGTGGCAGGTCAAGTAGGGTATGGGCAAAATGGATTTGATGCGCCTAATCTCTGGTTTTCTGACCAATTTGACGTTACTACTACTACCATAGCTTTTCCTACAGGTGAAAATTTTGATAATTTGCGTTCGCCTACCTTCATGGATTTTAATGCGGGCTTACTTTGGTACAATCTTTTTGATAAAAATAAAAGTATTTATGTAGGTGGTGCAGCCCATCATTTAACACAGCCAGATATTTCTTTTTTTGAAGACGGTGAAAGGTCACTTGAGCGCCGTTATGTCGCTCAAATAGGTGGAGAATTGCCCCTTTCGGATGGATTGAGTTTGCTGCCTAGTTTTATGGGAATGCAACAAGGTAGTGCGACTAATCTGATTGCGGGCGCAAACGTGCGCTATACCCAAAAAGAGTGGAAAGAAATTGCTCTTCGCTTGGGAGGATGGACACATGTAGCCAATAAATTGGAAAATGGTTTACTGTTGGATGCAGTAGTGGTGATGGCAGTACTTGAAACCGAACGACTAGCAATAGCTGCCAGTTACGATTTGAATGCTTCCAATTTATCCAGAGCAACGAACGCTAGAGGAGCATTTGAGCTATCTTTGATTTATCTAAATCCACCAAAAGGACGAAAGTGGCAAGTGAATTGTCCAAGATTTTGAACCTTATTATTGGAATTGTGGTTAATCACACATTCAAACAGTAAGATAATGCAAGACAATACAGAAATCTTTAATCCGATAGACAAAGATAAAATTACAGAAACACCCCATTTGCTGCCTTATGCACATAGCGTAGGTGGAGCAGTGATAAAACCAATTGATAAAGGTCGTACTAAAGGCTTAGCGGTTGCTGCCATGCACGAGCAGTCGAACATGCAGCTAGACCAAATTCGCAAGCAAGTGGAACTGCTTATGTCGCAGGCAAAAGCCATACATGATAGAGTCGAAATATCCGAGCAAATTTATTTAGCGGACATTAATTTTAAACCAATTATTGGTAAAATCTATCACCTTTACGAGAGAAAAAATGGTCAGCGTGTTTTATCTATGATTGCACCTAATGAATGGGGAAGGTCGAGACCTTTGGATTTTATTGCTACTGTAAAATTGCTTGCAGACCATACTTGGGAAATATTGCAAAAATCAAATGACTGTCAGAGGAATAACTCATAATATGAAATTTTATTTTTGGGCTAATTTGCTTTTTTTAGGGCTACTGTGGCAAGGTTTTTCCATCAATTCTTCAGTGATTGCATGGCTTACTGCAAGCGAATATAACTTTGGAGAAATTCCTCAATATAAAGAACAAAGTCATCGTTTTTATTTTAAAAACATCACTCGAGAAAGTCTTTTCATAGACAATGTGCGTACCACTTGCGGCTGTACTGCAAGTGAATGGGAGAAAAAAGCTATTCTTCCCGATTCGATAGGTTCTATTAATATTATCTATGATGCTAAACAACTAGGAGCATTTAAAAAGAAAATTAAGGTGTTTTTTGCCAATCAACGCTTACCAGAAGTTTTATTCGTCGAAGGTTTGGTACAGTAAGACCAGCCGATTTACTTTTTTGTATAAAACCGATTCTCTAAACGCTTATTTGCCGTTGGTATTCCTACAAATTCGCTTATCTTTGCCCAAATTCGTCTAAAAGATAGGCTAATTAGGCGAGTCCAAAATGCAAAAATATGTCGCTACTAATCTTTTTTATTGTTTTCTATTTGTTGTTGAGTATTAGTTTATACTTCTTATTTCCAAAAGCAGGAGTAGCCGCTTGGAAAGGTTTAGTGCCAGGTTTAAACTTCATAGAGTGGTGCAATATCGTTGGTCGTCCAACTTGGTGGGCAGCATTATTGCTTTTGCCTATTGTCAACTTTTTTATACTTGTAGGGCTTGCTGTAGAAATGGTGCGCTCTTTCGGAAAATATAAATTTTATGACAGCCTTTTAGCAGCCATAGCAACACCATTCTATTTTCTATACTTGGGAATTAGCTCCAAAGAAAAATACCTAGGTAAAACTAGAGCATTAGAGCAAGCCTACAAACTCAAATTAGAAGAAGCTAGTGCAAAGGGAAAGGAGCGTGAATTGAAGAAACTGCAAAGTCAAAATCCATACAAGAAGTCAGCGTTAAGAGAATGGGCGGAAGCCATTATTTTTGCGGTCTTTGCTGCTGCTTTTATACGAATGTTTTTAATAGAAGCTTATGTTATTCCGACCCCATCAATGGAAGGTTCGCTCTTGGTGGGCGATTTCCTTTTTGTGAGTAAAGCACACTATGGCATTAGAACACCCAAAACTGTAATGATGCTTCCATTGATTCACAACCGCATCCCTGGAACGAGTTTACCTTCTTACTTAGTTAATCCAAATTTACCTTTTAAGCGATTTGGCGCACTGGAATCCGTAGATCGAAATGACATGGTCGTATTTAATTTCCCTGAAGGAGATAGTGTTTACTTTTTTCCTGAACGTACTTGGAGTGTCAATGACTATCGAAGAGGAGCGATTGAGCAGCAAATTCCTTTTCATCATCAACAAATAAAAGCAGGAAAGGTCAAGGTAACTTACCGTCCTATTGATAAAAAAGACCATTACATTAAGCGTTGTGTAGCAGTAGGTGGCGATACTATTCAGGTTAAGGAACGAGCGCTTTTTGTGAATGGAAAACCTGCTAACGAACCTAAACACTTGCAATACAGATACTTCATTAATTATCCGCCTAATACAACTATAAACACTGCGCGATTAGAGCAATGGGGAATTGAAGATAATCCTTCTGTGGGCGACGTAACACGCGACCGACAGGGCAATATCAGAATGTTGACTTTGACCGAAGAACAAAGAAATAATGTACAAACACTTGACCCTAATATAGAAATTCAACCTTTGATTTTCACTACCGAATATGATGATCCCAAACAAATTTTTCCACATGACCCCGCAAATTATGCTTGGACAAGGGATAACTACGGACCGATCTGGATACCTAAAAAAGGCGCAACAGTAACGTTAACACCTGAAAATATAGCAATCTATAAGCGTATTATTAGCATTTATGAGGAAAATGATTTTGAGGAAAAAAGTGGTAAGTTTTTCATTAATGGTCAAGAAACAAACCAATACACTTTCAAAATGAACTATTACTGGATGATGGGCGATAATCGCCACAATTCAGAAGATTCCAGGATTTGGGGATTTGTGCCAGAAGACCATGTGGTCGGGAAACCATTATTTATTTGGATGTCAGCTAAAGAGGGTAGCCCATTTAAAGGGATTAGATTCAATAGAATTTTTAAATCTGCGGATAAAAACTAAGCAGTCTATCCATTTTTAGTATATTTGACATTAGAATTATGTAAGGATGATTAAAAGCGTAGTCGGGTATAATCGCTTAAGTTCTTATCCCTTCATACAACGTATTGCGTAGAAGTGAAGGAACAACAGTCTTTTTTGTAATATGAAGTATAAATTAGCGTGATGACTATTTGCACCAAATATAAATTCTATTTACTAACGCCAAGTGTACTAATATGAATCCATTTTTTGAATTATTCAGACGCCTTTTTTCATCGTTGTTTAACACAACGCCAACTACTCCCCCTGCACCTGCAAATACACCAACAACAACAAATCCACCTAAAACAGAAACGCCTAAAGAAAAAGAGGAGGAGCGTGGTGATTCTTCTGATTTGCCAAAAGATACTGTCATTGTGACGGAAGTATTGCCATTTGAAATTAAGCCCGGAGAAGTAGTGGAGGATAAGCCAAAAGATACGCCTAAGCCATCTACGGAAACAACGACGACTACTAAACCGCCTGTGGTAACAGTAAAGTCCACAAAATATATGTGGTGTTTGGATAATGGGCATGGAAAAGCAACGCCAGGCAAGCGGTCAGCACCTTTTGAGATGGATGGCATTAATGTACAGTTCTTTGAGTATGAGTTTAATAGAGATATCGTGAAGCGAATGATGGCTTCAATGACAGAAAAAGGAATTAAATTCTTTAATGTTGTACCAGAGGTAGAAGGAGATATTACTTTGAAGGAAAGAGTAGAAAGAGCCAATAAACTTTCTAGTAGTTTGCCGAAATTGTATATATCCGTTCACGCTAATGCAGGTCCCGTACGTCCTGGAACAGACTGGTCGGCGGCTAATGGAATAGAGACTTGGCATTTTCATGCTAGTGCAAGAGGTCGTGCGATGGCAGCATTTTTTCAAGAAGAAATCTTAAAAGCAACAGGCTGGCGAAATAGAGGTTTGAAATCAACCGCAGAGAAAGATTTGTATGTATTGCGTCATACTAATATGGCTGCAGTATTGACGGAAAACGGATTTTTTAATAACTTAGATGAGGTGAAGAAATTGATGCGCGATGATATACGTCAAGCGATTGCTGATGCGCATGTAGCGGCAATTGTAGAGATTGAGAGAAAAGGATTAGCGTAGTTTTCAAGAATTAAAGGAGAGACTTAGAGCGTGTTCAATGAAGGTCTTGTAGATGTCTCCTTTAATTTAGAATAAGAGCATGTTTAAATTTTTAATTACTGAAAACCAATATTTTATGAACCTGACTTCAGTAAGGCTTAGTCATTTAGCCCGCCAAAGTCCCTCGCCTTCCTATCGTCAGAACCACAAACTATTGATTTTCACCTAAAGAAAATTTTTAAACAAGCTCTAAATGGAATTTGCTTTTATAAAAAATTAAAACCTTTTTCACTCTTAGTAGTTAAATGGACAAATTAGTAAATCAAAATCCATTGCTAAAGTTGTCCCAATTATGAATAAAGCAATTAATAATGCTCATCAGCTAATGTTCTCTGCTCATGTCAAACATGTGCTGGAGAAAATTACGGTATATATTGCTTTATTTGGTTTCTTGACTAACTTACTACTAATTGTCCTTGCTAATAATGGATTACTACCGTTTGCAGTTGCTGAAAATTTGAAAGGAACAGTCATTCATGCTATTTATACCCCTTTTTCTATTATTCTCTTCTATGAGGTCTATCTATTTGTGTATCATCTATCCGATTCTTTTAGTTTGTCCATAGGTAAACAGTTTGAAATTGCTTCCTTGATTGTGCTTCGTCGTATCTTTAAGGACATTTCTGAGATGGAGCTTGCTGGTGCATGGTGGAGCGATAGCCATAATTTGAAATTGGGTTCTGATATGTTAGGCGTTATTTTGATGTTTCTGCTCATTTTAGCTTTTTATCAATTTAATAAAAACAGAGAAAAAGAACCTAGTTATACTAATATAGAGCAATTTATCTTACTGAAAAAAGTGATTGCTCTTTTGCTTATTCCCGTTTTGATAGGGCTTTCGCTGTATAGTTTAGGCGGTTGGCTACTGGAGGTTACTTCTTACGAAAAAGGACATATTACCACCCTGAGCGAGGTAAATTATATTTTTTACGATGACTTCTTTACAGTACTTATTATTGTAGATATTGTTTTATTGATTATATCTTTTATTCATACAGATAGGTTTAGTCTAGTTATTCGCAATAGTGCTTTTATTATTTCTACTATTTTAATACGTCTCTCTTTCACTGCTGAGAACTACATGGGTATTTTTCTATCTGTAACAGCTATTGCTTTTAGTGTATTAATGTTGTATATTTTTATGAGGTACAAAGATGTGGAGCGATTGCGATAGGCTTGCGCTCCACGTCTTTATACTAGATAAATAATAATATCAAGGTTAATATAATGCCACCTAAAGTAAAATACATTCCTTTTCTAAATATAGACGTTTTAGGCATAAACATCCAAAATGAAGAAATAACAAAAAATAGTAAGGACAAACCGAAAAAGATGTTAAAAAAGTATAACGGCTCAGACGATTTAGCTTTGTGAAGATGCGTCATTTTTCCTAACACAAAAGGGAGCTCTTTAACGGTATATTCTGCTAATCCAGTATTTCTATTATACGTTCCACTGTCAAAGTAAATTAGATTATCCTCTATTTTCTCTAT
>CALDYY010000022.1 GCA_937944245.1 uncultured Saprospiraceae bacterium
ATGTTGGCGGTTGGGCGCGACCCGCTACCAACGCAGATAATGGATTCGATGTGGTTGCAGCTATCTTAATGGTAGGTTTTGAAATTGACAATGTATTGTTTGGATTTAGCTACGATGCCGCCACCAGTAGCATACCCAACATTCGGCAAGGGCAAAACGCCTTTGAAATTTCAATTACTTATTTAGGCAATTACAACAGCGAAACCATTTTATGCCCTAAGTTTTGATAAAGCTACTGTATAAACAATCCTGTCCAAGTGAGCAGGATTGTCTGTAAAGTAAGCACATCAGCCCTTTTGGAGTATTTTTTCAATATCTTGGAAATTAACTACTTTTGTATAGCTTTTAGCAAGCAATTCTTCATAAAGTATCTTATGTCCTGTCCAGAGTAATTCATCAAGATATTCAGTTAGTGCCACAAAAACAATGTCATCCAAATCTGCATCTTTTACAAAGGGTAGGGCTTTATAGTAATACTCGAAAGGTATTTGGTCATCAGCAATAAACCTAATTTTGTCGCAAAGATAATTTAGTGAATTACGGACAGATTCTTCTGAAGACTTAGTTGCCGATACAGTCCTTGTTGATATACTTCATTTTCGTGGGCATACGCCATAAAAATATTAAAAACACTTTTTTCGCTCATTGCAAGGGTTTGTTTTTTTACAAAAGTAAGCAAAAAGGTGTTTTATTAAGTAAAATAAAGAGAAAACCTACAACACAAAAGATTCACAATCGAAAATATTCTCGTTTAAGCCCTTTGCGCCACATAAGCTAACTTTTCCGCTCCCGCCATAAAATTTTACTTCCTCGTATTCAGAACAAAATATTTAGCTTTGCTCGAACTCGTTAATATTTTAATTATGAAACAATACCAATTATGCTTCGATTGATTCTTTCTTTTGTCTTATTTACTACTATTCTTTCCGCACAAGTACAAATTTATGACTCTGGTGGACCTTTGATGCCTGAACAAGCGGCGTATAATGTTTCTTTTTATGACTTAGCACTTGCCATAAATCCTGAAAACCGCAGTATTGAAGGTACGCTGACAGTGGAAGCAGAAGTGGTGCATCCGATGTACTGGTTAGTGCTAGATTTGGACACTTTACTTCAAGTGGATGGTGTAACCATGCAAAATAAAGTTTGTTTTTTTGAGCGAAAGTCAGGGAAAATTTGGATTGAACTAGGAACAACTTTTCAACCTAAATCCACTTTTTCTGTTCAAGTGGCGTACAGTGGAAAGCCAAGAGTTGCGCCACGCGCGCCTTGGGATGGTGGTTTTTCGTGGGAAAAAACAACAAGTGACAAGCATTGGATTGCTACCAGTTGCCAGTCGCAGGGTGCTGATCTTTGGTTTCCCTGCAAGGATCACGTTTCAGATAAACCCGATTCTGTGCGTTTGCACATTCGCGTTCCAAGCGATTTAGTGGTGGCAAGTAACGGAGTTTTGGAAAACGTGGAAACCCATCAAAATCAAACCAGCACCTTTCATTGGAAAATTAAAAATCCTATTAGTGTTTACAATATTGCTTTAAATATTGCACCTTATCAAGTGATAGAGGATGTTGTGGCTTGCGTTACGGGCGAGACTTATCCCATTGTGTTTTATGTGTTGCCAGAAGATTATGACAAAGGAGTAAAAATATTGCCAGAATTTAAAGCCCATTTAGCATTCTTTGAAAAATACTTTGGACCTTATCCTTTTCGTGCAGAAAAATATGGAGTAGCACAAACGCCGCACTTGGGCATGGAGCATCAGTCCATCATTGCGTATGGTGCTAATTTCAAAAACAGCCCGATGACGGCGGGTAAAGATTGGGGATTCGATGCGCTGCACCACCACGAATTGTCGCATGAATGGTGGGGTAATTTAGTCACTTGCGCAGATTGGAAAGATGCTTGGATACATGAAGGATTCGGTACTTATACCCAAGCCCTTTATCTTGAAGATAAGTTTGGCAAAGAAAAGTATGTTGAATATTTGCGTTCTAATAGAAGATTTAGCAACACGTTGCCAGTGGCAGACCGCGAGACTAAAACCTCGATACAAGCCTGGAAAGCACCAATTTACCCCAAAGGTGCATGGATTCTACATACCCTTCGCTACACGATTGGAGACGAAGCATTTTTTAAGGCGATTCGCAAAATGGCTTATCCCGACCCCTCTATGGAAAAGGTGACGAATGGTACACAAACGCGCTTTGCAAATACGGATGAGTTTCGTCAAATTTGTGAGCGCGAATCAGGCAAAACCCTAGATTGGTTTTTCGATACCTATTTGCATCAACCTCAATTACCTACGCTGCAAATCAATCGGACAGGAAATACACTTGTTCTAAAATGGATATCCCCTATTGATACACTTGATTTTGCATTGCCTTTGGAAGTAGAAATTAACGGAAAGATAACGGTGCTTCCTGTGGATACGAAAGGCAACACTTTAAGAATACAACCGAATGATGTAGTAAAAGTTGACCCAAATAGTTGGGTATTGATGGAACGAAGTGGCAAAGAAAATTGAGTGATGAGTAATAAATTATGAGCGATAAGTTTTGGATTAATTGCTTAGAGCTTGTTTAAAAATTTTCTTTAGGTGAAAATCAATAGTTTGTGGTTCTGACAATAGGAAGGCGAGGGAATTTAGCGGGCTAAATGACTAAGCCTTACTGAAGTCAGGTTCATAAAATATTGGTTTTCAGTAATTA
>CALDYY010000023.1 GCA_937944245.1 uncultured Saprospiraceae bacterium
CTCGAAAAGCGCAGTTGATGGCGGTCTATTTTGGATTGTATCGGCATTGGCTTTTTCTTCTTTGATGTGTTAAATTTACTGCTTTCCCTCGATTTTTTAAAGAAACAACTTAGATTTAACGTGTAGTTTTTTCACAGTCTGCCGTTGGTGGCAATCAGAAAAACAATAAAAACAAGGCTCAATTAATTGCCAGTCCTTTAGATGTTACTCGGATAAATTAATGCTTTTACTTGTAAGAACGATTGGCGTATTGCTTTCCACCAAAAGTAAATACTTACTGGCACAACGATTAACACTAATGGATTATGGTAAATGGCTTCCATGAAGTCGAAATGAATTAAGTGCATGGAGGCTCTCGTTAACCCGCACCCCATACATTCTTTGTCCAACAAAATAACAGATAAACAAGTGCTTTTCCCATAATCAAAATAGCCTGCCGGCAATAGGAGTAAGACCACCGGCATGCTAATTAAGAAAATGAATTGAGCAATATGCAGAATTCGAGTCATCATCATTGGATGGTTACTATCTACCATTAAAATATCTGGAACATACCACTAAAGCATGAATAACTCCTGGCAAAAAACATAATATGGTTAAAATCAAGTTAACCAAGAATTTATTGTCTTCCATTTCATAGCATAGAAACACAGCCAACGGTGGAATCAAAAAAGCTAGCACATAAATTAATATTTTGTCGTCTTCATCAGGTCCAGAACCATCTGCCGCTTTCATCGCTTTTTTCATCTTTTTTTGGGCTGATTTTAGAGCTAAAGTTTCCTTTATAGAAAGTTTGTGCCCTGTTTTTTCTTGAATAGATTTCGGAGTTAATTCAAGAAAATCACCCACGGAGAGGTTAGCTAATTCCTCTAAGCCCAATTCTTCCAGGACTTGATTACCTTCTAGCGTTGGTGCTGACTCAACTGTGCGATAGGAAGAGCTAAAGCAGTAGAAAATGCAAACAACAGCATTAACAAACTCAATAAACCGTGTTGGAGTGTTCTCATTTAAAAATTTGTTTTGATGATAAAATAAATAATTTTTCGTGTAAAGGTAAAATGATTTTTGAAGTATAGAATAGTCCTTTTTCAAAATAACAGACTTTAACATAAACGCCTTTTTATTAATATTTTACGTTGCTTAGTTCAGTTAACTACCACATATGAGTTACTTATCAACACTAAAATAATCATTAAAAAATTCGTATTAAGTCAGATTTTCCTTTTACTTTAGCCTCATTATTACAAATATTAAGTCTTAAATAATTAAAAATGCGCATCTTATTTTTACTGTTAGTTTCTATTACTTTAGGGCATAGCCAAAAAGACAACTCATTGCAAAAAATACTCCAGCAGTATTCCAATCATTTTGATACTATATTTAGTCAACCGCAGAAATATCAAGCGCAAGTTATTTATACTCAAATAGATAGAGATGCACAAAATAAACCTACTTTCACTACTCACACCATAGGAGTGGATGAAAACCGCTATTTCTACCCTGCTAGCACGGTGAAAATGCCTGCCGCGTTTTTGGCATTAGAAAAAATTAATGACTTGAATATCATCAACTTAGATAAGTTTACTCCAATGCGTAATAGCGCAGCACGTCCTCCACAAACGGAAGCTGGTGTGGACCTGACAGCAAAAAATATGTTACCTAGTGTAGCGCATTACATCAAAAAGATATTCATGGTGAGCGACAACGATGCGTTCAATCGGCTATATGAATTTTTAGGACAAGAAGACCTTAATAAAGCCTTGATAAGCAAAGGTTTTAATCATACTAGAATTGTTCACCGCTTGTCTGTTTCAGGCTATGGAATAGAAGATAACCGCTATACCAATCCTGTAAGTTTTTATAAAAATGACCAACTAATTTATCATCAAGGACTTAGATATAGTTTTGATAATAGAAAATGGAACTTGAGAGATGAGATTCGCGGCAAAGCGCAAATGACCAATGACGATAAAATTATCAATCAACCCTTTGATTTTAGCACCAAAAATTTTGTATCGTTAAAAGATTTACACGACATACTAAGTGTAGTCATGTTTCCAGAAGCATTTGAGGAAAAACAAAGGTTTCGATTAACACCAGAGGATTATACTTTTCTGTATAAAGTAATGTCGGAGATGCCTAAAGAAAGTAAATACCCTGATTACAGTAAAGAACCTGACAATTACGTCAAATTCTACATGCACGGCAAAGACAGTATTCCTAGTCATATTCGTATTTTTAATAAAGTGGGTTGGGCTTATGGTTTCCTCACTGATATTTCCTATGTAATTGATTTAGAGAAAAATATAGAATTTTTTCTAGCTGCTAGCATTCATGTAAATGCGAATGAAACTTATAATGATGGTGTTTATGAGTACGATAAAATAGGGCTACCTTTTTTTGGTGAATTAGGACGAGTGATAATGGAACATGAGCAAAAACGAATGAAAAAAAACATTCCTGATTTATCTCGCTTTAAAATTGAACAATACGACTAAAAGGTGTTTACTTTTTTTAAACACTCTGAAAGTCAAGAATAATGCTTTTCGCTGTAGGAACAAAAGTCAGGTTAAAAAATACTGGGGATGAGGGAGTTATCACAGAAAGATTGAGTGATGATATGTTCAAGGTCTATCTTCCTGAAATGGATATGGATATTCCTACTTTTGAAAGCAATTTAATACGACTGGACAAAAGCAGCGGTAAATCCAATGCGCATTTTGTGAAAGGCAAGCAAGCAGTAGTGCCGCCCAAGCCACTTCCCATACCCATTGATACGCAATATACCCTCTTGAGTAATCAAGGTATGCTCTTAGCTTTTGATCCTCAGTATGATACAGAAAAAATAATTACTCATTTTAATATTTACCTTATTAATGCAACTCATTCAGCAGTGCTTTTTTCTTTTGACTTGAACTTCAACGACCAACCACCTACCATAAAAGTAAATGCAAAACTAGAACAGGTTTCTTTGTATCCGTTGGGAACAATGCAATATCAGCAGCTCAACGACGCACCAACAATACAACTGAGTTGCTGGCGCATTACAACACAAGGCACAGAAAGCGAGATAAAAAAGATATTGCGTCTGAAACCAAAGACTTTTTTCTCGACCATTTTGACCGCTCCATTATTAAATAAGCCTACTTATTTATTCTCACTCATTAGAGATTTAAAACAAGAAAATGTGGAGAAACCTAAAAAAGAATCAGAAGATTTGGTTTTATACACAAAAAAGAATATTGCTAAAAATAACAAAAGTCTGAAACACAACACGCTCAAACCCCATGAGGTAAAAGAATATGCAGAGTTTATCCCTGAAATTGATTTACACATTGAACAACTGGTTACCAATGCTGTAAAACTAGATAAAGCCGACATCTTACGAACGCAACTCAAGCATTTTGATTTCTTTCTAGAGAAAGCAGTGCGCTTAGGGGTAGAAAAAATATTCATTATTCATGGTGTCGGAACAGGCAAATTAAAAGAATCTATTACCAATCGCCTGATTCGACACCCTTATGTGAGCACTTTCAAAAATGAATATCATCCACGCTACGGTTGGGGTGCAACTGAAGCAACTTTAGAAGCATAATGATTTAGGCTTCCTTTAGTACCGCCGGTAACATTTCCCCTGCTGGAATAAATTTCATAGAAATCGAATTGACGCAATGTCTTGTATTTTTTGCCGTAAATCGCTCACCTGTAAATACATGCCCCAAATGCCCACCACAGTTATTGCAAAGTATTTCTACCCTTCTGCCATCTGCATCGCGTTCTCTACGCACTGCACCTTCTATTTCGTCATCAAAAGAGGGCCAGCCACAATTAGAGTTAAATTTATCTTCAGAACGATACAATGGGAAATTACAACGACGACAAATGTATGTTCCTGCCTGATAAAACTTATCGTATTCACCAGTGTAAGGACGCTCAGTTCCTTTATTGATAATAACGCGCGTTTCTTCCTTGTTTAATTCGTTGTATGGCATTATTTTATATTTTTTATGTTAAATTTCATAGGTAATTTCCACTTCTGGTGTTATTGGATGCGCTTGGCAAGTCAGGATAAAACCTTGTGCCACTTCTTCGTCATCAATGGCATAATGAACATCCATTTTGACTTCTCCACTTATTCTTTTAGCCAAGCAAGTAGAGCAAGCACCCGAAGTGCAAGAATAAGGTGGGTCAAATCCCTCCTTGATTAGAGTTTCCAAAATCGTGGCATTGCCGCTGATGTTCACTTCTATTACTTGTCCGTTTAAATGTACTTTTACTAAGGATGTACCCTGTGTTTGTACCTTATCTTTATCCGCTATATTAGACGTAAAATGCTCAACGTGAATATGTTTAGTATCTATTCCTTGGTTTTTCAAGGCGCGTTCTACCGTAGTAATCATATCGCCAGGACCACAAATAAAATACTCCACTTGTTCACTTCTTGGCGGCTGCTCCATCAAGAATTGCTTTATCACTTTGGCATCAATTCTACCCACTTTGCCTGTCCAACTCAAAGTACCTTTTGAAAATAAGCCCCCTAAACCTTTCGATTTCTCGCGTTTAGGTTGACTCAATATATGCTCTACTACAAGTTGTCCTTCATAACGCCTTTCTAGTTGGTCTAACTCTTCTTTAAAAATAATACTCTGCTCATTTCGATTACCGTAAAGTAAAAATACTGTACTTTTAGGTTCTTGCTCCAATACTGTTTTCAGAATAGACATCAGTGGTGTGATACCGCTACCCGCACCGAAAAGATAATATGTTTTCTTTGCCTCTGGCTGAAATGGCGTGTAGAAAGTACCATTTGGTGGCATTACTTCTACGGAAGCACTAGCCCTCAATTGGTCGTGAATATAATTGGATACGATTCCTTTTGGTACGCGCTTCACCGTTACGGTAACGTCTTCTTCTAGGGGGCTGCTCGACATAGAATAAGCCCTGCGTTCCTCTTTGCCATTAATATCAAAGCGCAAAGTAAGGTACTGACCAGCTTGATATTGAAAAGTTTCTTTTAAATCAGTAGGTATTTCAAAAGTTACAGTGCTTGCATCTTCTGTTTGGGGAGTAATATTTTTGACTTTTAAGTTGTAAAACTGATGCGTTGACATATGTATGATTCTTTAATTCGTTGTTTTTGACAATTCACATAACGTTATGCTAATGACGTTACTATAAATCATTGAGCTAAGGAATTGTTTACGCTAGTCTGTCTTAGATTTTGAAAAGCAAGCAAAACTCTTTTTATTGTAAAAAATTTGTAGAGATGGAAAAAAGAATTAGAGTTGCTGCCAAAGCCATTATTGTTGAACAAAATCAACTCTTGTGTGTGGTGAAGCAATCAAGAGGACAAACAGCTCACCTATTACCCGGTGGCGGTCAGCAACATGGTGAAACACTACATGACGCCTTACGACGCGAGTGCTTAGAAGAACTTGGCGTTGCCATTTATGTAGAACATATGCTGTTTGTAAGAGAATTTATTGCTAACAACCATCATAAAAACAGCCAATTTCAAGATCTTCATCAAGTAGAAATTATGTTTAAATGTGTCTTAAAAGAACCTATTGATGAACAGTTTTGTACAAAAAGTAAAACCTTAGACCTAAACCAAATTGGACTATCGTGGATACCTATCGAGCAGTTGTCTTTTTGCTGCTTTTATCCTCAACAGTTAATTCCTTATCTTACTAAAATACCCGTACAAACACCTATTTACATAGGTGATATTGATTGAGTTCGCTAAGATTATTTTACCTTTGTTTTGCAATTTAAATCGTAAAACAAAGGCGGTCTATTTGTCAATTACATTTTTGTCGTTACTCAATTAATAAATTCATTAAATAACATCGCTTATGTCATTTGAAATTGAAGGAAAGCTACATAAAAAGTACGAAATGGAAAGTAAGTCTTCTTCTTTCCAGACCCGAGAGTTTGTAATTGCAGTGGATGGAACTTATCCGCAATATGTTAAATTTCAACTTACGCAAGATCGTTGTAATTTGGTGGATGCCTTCCAAGAAGGCGAAACCATTAAGGTTTCATTTGATCTTCGAGGCAGAGAATGGCAAGGTAAATATTTCACTAATCTAAATGCTTGGAGAATAGAAAAAGCAGGTGTGGCAAAGGCATCAAAAGCAGATGATGGTTTCCCTATTCAAGATAGTTTTCCAACAGGAAATGATGAACCTACACAAAACTTTAATGACGACTTACCTTTTTAAGTAAGAGCATGTTTATATTTTTAATTTCTAGTTGCTTACCAATAAAGCACCTATACTTAATGCTACAACCCTAATATACTGTGGCAAAAATCTTATTTTGAGTAAAAATCTTATTCTGATGCTATTTGCAGTCTATTATTTACAATTCTTGCAAAACAATCAATATACTTAAATTACTAAAAATCAAACGATTAAATTTCTAATAAAAATAAATTTATTTTTTTATTTTTATTAGAAACCTTAATTTCATTACTAATAGAAACTTCCTGTAATTTTAGTATTATTTTTAAATAACTAATTATTAGATACTAATATTTTACAATTTATCTTAATATAGCTAAACACAAAGCAAAAAATTTATTTTAGAAACCTTATCTTTAATTTTAGCTTGGTTTAAATACCTATATGCTTACCTATAAATTTGTAATCATAAAGAGAAGAGAATAGAAAAAGTGTAGAAAAAAGTTCTTTGAGCAGAAAATTATAAGACATACTATAAGAAGCGATTTTAATTTGCCGTATAAGACAAGAATCGGTTTTCATCTATGTGTTTTTAAGTATTACGCTAAACTCATGTAGGTCAAGTGGGCGGAAGTAACTGATACCGCCCAACTTTAAGGCATCAAAAATAAGCTAAAGAGCTGTACTCAAAGGTGTTTTGTGTGTGTGTTGCATTGTCAATATGAATGCACTATGTCAATCTGGAGCAGAGGACTTTTTGGGTTTATGCTCCAGTTTTTTTGAAAATTCAAAGTCATTAGTTAAGGCTAATGAAAACCGAAAGATAAAAACTGGGGAATTGAAATCTAGCTACAGTGATGTAGTTAGGTGTGAGGTAGGAGTTGACGAACACTAAAAGCAATATACAATAGAGGATTATTGCGTAAGGTTAATTTGGGAACAAATGAATATGTTTTCGTTAAACTCCTACTTTTTTTATCATTTCACTAGAAAACGCATACTAGTTTTGATTTTGACATAACTGGAGTTCTTTATCTCAAAAATGGATTGCCACCAAAAAACTCCCCTCGAAAGAGGGGAAAAGTTATTAAAAAGTTCATGGGATTTTGGGTAAACTAAGTTTAGGTAAGTAAGCAATGGCTATTGTCAAGCTGAGTAGGAAGCTACTCGGCTTTTTTGTTTTATCCTATTTAGTGCCACACTCGTCGAAAAATAACAACTAAAACCCTATTCACACCGTTTTATCTAAGATAAGAAAGTAAATTGAAAATTGGCATAATTCATAAGTATATTGCTTAGTTTTAAAATTAAGCCAAAGTAAATTTGGTAACTAAGTGAGATAAGTCTTATGTTCATTGTTCAAAATTCGTAATTAAAAACGCACAATCTATGTGGTATCCCACTAGTCTTTTGGCAACGAGTGTTTTTTTAATCTTGTGGTTCTATTTTAAAGAAAGCTCGCGAGCAGCTCACTTATTTCGCCAACTGACTTTGTTGAGTTTAGCGTTTTATGCAGTTACCATTGGTATTGCTGAGTTGGAATGGACTCAAAAATGGGTTATCTATTCTAAAGATTTAATGACAATAGCTGCTGTTGCAGGTTTCTTCGCCCTCATTCGCAAGCAAAAATTCTTATTCTGGCTACTTTTCATTTTATTCATTGGTCTTTTTGTTGCTTTTTACAAAAAAGAATTACCTATTAAATCATTTGAATCAGATGGAATCCAATCGCATCAACTAGATAAAAACGGTGAATTATTACTTGAATTACAAAAACTCAGTGCCATTCAACCCATTGTAGATCAATACAATTTAGCCCTTACTAAAGCCTTTCCCGCTCTTTCAGCAAATGAGCCATTGGCGAATTGGTATATAGTGGATATTCCTGCTATACATGAAAACCACTTAGACCTTATTGCCTCAAAATTAAAAGCATTAGGCGCTAGTGTTGAGCAAAACGAAATCATAGAAATTAATCCGATGAAACCCAGCAAAACCAATAGCATCAACAAAAAATTTGGTGTAAATGACCCTGGATTAGAACATCTTTGGGGATTTGAAGTCATGGAAATTGACCGCTTATATAGCGCTTTAAACAAAGGCAAGATAAAACCGCAAAAAAAAGCAACCATTGCTATTTTAGATACAGGTGTGGATGCTGCACACGAGGATTTAAAGGCAAACTACGTTACTACAAAAAAAACTTACGATAAAGATGAGCGTGGACACGGCACTCATTGCGCAGGCATCGCAGGTTCAGTATCCAACAACGGTATTGGTGTGGCTTCCCTTGCACCTAATAGCGAATTTGTACAGATTACGAGCATTAAAGTATTAAATAATTTTGGTATGGGAACGCAAAAAACAATTATTGATGGCATGATTGAAGCCGCTGATAATGGAGTAGATGTGATTTCTATGTCATTGGGAAGCTACTCTACCGATGAGCGACAAATTGCTTACAATCAGGCAGTTAAATACTGTAACCAAAGAGGAGTTGTTGTAGTGGTAGCAGCAGGCAATTCTAACATTGATGCACGTTCCTTTTCACCTGCTAATAGCGATGGGGTGATTACGGTAAGTGCTATTAATCCTAATTTGGAAAAAGCCAATTTTTCTAATGAGGTTAATCACTTGAAAATGGGTGTAGCAGCACCCGGTGTGAATATTTATTCCACCATTCCAAAAAACAAATACACTAGCTATAATGGTACTTCTATGGCAACGCCTTATGTTGCTGGCTTGATAGGTTTGATGAAATCTATCCGTCCTAATTTGACTACGCAAGAAGCATTTGATATATTGAACTTTACAGGCAAAAATACGCAGGATACGGAAAAAACAGGCAAACTAATTTTGCCTTATGCCGCAATAAGCCAACTATTAGACTAATTACTTTAACTACCGCAACCGCCACATCCACTATCGCCTCCGCCTGCATCGCTGGTGGAAACAGCATCCATAGAATCTGTAAGGCTCTCGAAGAGTTCCTGTAAAAATTCTATCACGCCACTAGGGTCAAATTCTTTTCGCTCCTTGGTAGAAATACGATAGAATGCGGCAAAATCGTATGCCCCAACTTCGGGTGATTCTTGCTGTAATTGATAAATTTCCTCTACCAAATTTGCATCTAAAGTAGGCAATAGTAAAATGTTGCCATTTATGGGTAGCACTTTGTTGGCGATGTGTTCAATGCTGAATTGTTTAGCCTCTACTTCGCGTTCAATTGTATTGAAAAAATCGCGAATTTTTTGTTGTAATGCCAATCCTTCCTTGTTCAACATTCTTAAGCCAATACCTTTGAGCAACATATTTTGCTTAAAGTAAGGTGCTAATCTATTAGAGTAAAGATAATAGTATTTGTAATCAGTGCCACGTATTTTTTCGTAAGCTATTTTAATTAAATTTGTCAAACTAATGTTCAATGTGGCATCTTCAGCAAATGGTTGGGTTAGTATCGTTTCGTGTTTCAAAGGCTGATAATCTAAAAATAGCTTACCTCTACACACAAAAGAATTATCTTCAATTTCCTCAATTAAAGGAATTTGTAGCACTTGTTTGAGCAGCAAATCACTAAAGGTTAAGCGTACAAAATCTTGAACTTTCCCTTTGGGATGATTTGCAAGATAATGTGTTTCTGCTGGCGTTAATTTGGATAATATTTCGCTAAGCATAGCATGACGATTTGGCGTAAAGATACGTTTTTTTAAGCTAGGCTAAGAACTTTTGTATTTTATGGCAACAACAAAAACGATACAAGTATTTGTTTCGTTAAGGACAAATACAGCATTAATTAAATGGTAGCCAACTTTTGATTAAAATACTGAGGAGCTACAATACATCTAAAAATTATTGAACATTGATGATAAACAAACTATTGTTCCTGCTTTCAATCAACCTTTTCTCTTCTTTATTCGCCTCAGCGCAATTTGATGTCGCCATCGGTAATTGGAAAAGTTATCTCCCCTATCGCCAAGGTAATTATGTTACCCAAAGTCAAGAGCGCATTTACTATGCCACTGAATTTTCTGTAATGGCTTTGGATAAATCAGACTTCGCTATACAATTAATTTCCACCGTCGATGGACTAAGTAATGTAGGTATTCAACTCATTAAACACAACCCTCTTAGCAACATACTCATTATTGCCTATACCAATGGCACTATTGATTTACTAAAACCTAATGGTATTTCTACCCTCAATCAGATTAGAAACTTTAGAAACATTATTGGTCGGAAAACCATCAACAATATTTTCATTGAAAATGATTCTATTATCTATTTAGCTGCTAGCTATGGTATTTCAAAACTTAATATCCTCAATGAACGCTTCAGTTTCAGTACATTTACGGGCATAAATGTAAACGATGTAGCTATTTACGACCAACAAATCTTTTGTGCTACAGATGAAGGCATTTACACCATTCCCAAAATTAATCCTTTTCCAGAAAACTTTAGTGCTTGGCAAAGATTGGATACAAACAACGGATTTCCAGAGGATTATGCCAGCAAGCATCTAGCTATTTTTCAAAATGCTTTATACTTAGACATAGACAATACCTTACACAAATATGCTCCTCAACAACAGCCACAAGCTATTCATACAGAACCCAATCATCAAATTGCTTATCTTTCTACAGAAGGTGCTAAAGGTTTAGTCGTTGGCTGGACACTTGGGACGCAAGCACAAGGCAAAGTGCTGTATTTCAATGCACAAGATAATTTTACCCAACTGCCTAATGACTGTGTGTTTAATCCTTTGTATGCCGTTGAAGACAATCAACGAGCAGGTTTTATTTGGTTTGCCGACCAAAAAAGGTCATTTTGGTATTTGGAAAATTTACAAAGCAACAACTGCAAATCGTTGAACATTAATTCGCCTTATGCTCATTATGTCCATGAAATTACAGTGGAAGAGGATGCCTTATGGGTAGCAGCGGGAGGAGTGAATTCCACTTTTTCCCCCATTCTGCGTGTGGATGGTTTTTTTAGGCTACAAGAAAATCAATGGACGGAATACAATCAGTTTGTAACACCCCAACTCATTGGCAAACCGCTCTGGGATTTTCTAAAAGTGTTAAAACATCCCGTTTCGGGCAAAATTTATGCAGCCGCTTTTGTAGAAGGATTGGTAGAATGGGATGGCACAAATTTTGTTATTTACGACGATAGCAACTCCAGTCTTGGTAACGCCGTAGGCGACGAAACACGCACTCGTGTAAGTGGTATTGCTTTTGATAAAGACCATAACCTATGGATAAGCAATTACTTGGCGCGTCGTCCATTTTCGGTTTTTACCAAAGATGGGAAGTGGCAAAGTTTTGCTGTAAGTGGCGCTTGTGCAGAACAAACGCAGCTTACACAAGTGTTGATAGATAGAAATGGGTACAAATGGTTCGTATCCGCTAATAGTAATGTTGGTTTAATGGTCTATGATACGGGTAGAGACCTTACTAGCACCAATGATGACCGCTGTAAAATTTTTACCTCCGCTAATAGTAGCTTACCCACCAATAGAGTGAACGCAATTACTATGGATTTAGATGGTGCTATTTGGGTGGCAACCTCCGAAGGTGTAGCAGTTTTTCAATGCTTTGACCCTTTTGATAGCCGCTGTGATTTTTTTCTGCCACGAACAGACCAAGATGAGAACAATCTAGGCTTACTGCTTCAAAGTGAAGATGTACGCACTATTGCCATAGATGGGGCTAATAGAAAATGGTTTGGCACCACTAATGGTATTTTTGTACAATCGCCTGATGGCACAAAACAAATTACTCGCTTCAATAAAGACAATAGCCCACTTTTCGATAATTTGATTACTGATATCGAAATTGACCCCAAAACGGGGGAAGTCTTTATTGGTACAGCGCAGGGGCTGATTTCTTACAGAGGCGAGGCTACTGCTGGCGGACAAATAAATAGTGCTTCTGCCTATGCTTTCCCCAACCCTGTGCGTCCAGAATATAACGGCACAATTGCGATAAAAGGACTAGCAGAAAACGCCGATGTAAAAATTACAGATGTTACAGGTCAACTCATTTTCCAAACCAAAGCCCTTGGCGGGCAAGCCATTTGGGATGGCAACGACTACAACGGTAGGCGCGCCAGTTCAGGTGTCTATCTCGTTTTCGCTACCAGCAACAACATTTTTAGTCCAGATGCGATTGCAACAAAAATTTTGTTTTTGAGATAATTCCTCTCGATTTACTACTTATACACAAGCATTTGCCCCTCTAATAAGAAAAAAGAAAGATAGATATAAATATTCGTTAGTTAAATGCCTTTAGGTGTGTCATCCAAGCATTTTTAGAATTGATGGCACACCTAGTATTTTATCCTTTATAAAACGTCCATTTCCAAATTTCTTTCAGGCTGTTTTTCTTACCATAGAGCAAAATACCAACGCGATAAATCCTAGCGGAAAGCCATACCAAAAAGATAGAGCTGATGATAAGCAACACCAATGATAGAATAACTTCCCAAATGGGTGGATTAAATACCATACGCGCAGGCATGACGATAGGTGAAAATAGCGGAAACATGGACGACCAAAAGGAAACACTGCTATCTGGCGAGCGCACTACAATGAAGATGGTAATGTAAAACGCTAGAATAACAGGCAGCATGATGGGTAAAGTCAATGTTTGGCTTTCGCCCAAATCATCTCCTATGGCAGAACCCACAGCGGCAAAGAGTGCAGCATACATGAAATAGCCGCCCAAAAAGAAAATGATGAGTGAAGGAATAATCATACCCCAATTTTGAGCCTTTATTTCCATCAACACTTTTTGTGCCGTAGCCATCGTTTCAGGATTATTTATCTCCGCCATAGCTCCTGCTGAACCCGGTAGGTTAAGATTGCTTGGCATATCCCCTCCTAGTCCAAAGGCAAAGGTCAATACCAATAAAATCAAAGGAATAAAGATTGCCCAAATAAGGATTTGTGTTAATCCAACAAGCCCGACGGCAATAATTTTGCCTAACATCAAATGAAATGGCTTTACAGAGGAAATCATAACCTCTACAATGCGGTTCATTTTTTCTTCCATCACACTGCGCATCACCATACCGCCATAAAGCGTAATGACAAAAAACATAAGCATTCCCATAACACTGGCAATCATGGCAGCTACTTCAGAACTAACACTGCTGCCGGGTTTGTCCTTTTCTTCTTCTTGTAGGGATTTCGATTCAATTGAAATTTTTGTTTTTAAGGCGCTGAGTTTCTTGCTATCTAATTCCAATGCCTCCATTTTGTAAGCGGAAACTTGCTTATCCAACCAATTTTCAATTTTTGATTTGATTTCCAGAGAAGGTGACTTGTCCGCGTAATAGTCTAACACTAATTTTGAATTGTAAAGGTCCCTGATGGGCGGTATGCGCACTATTCCGTTATATCCTTTTTCTGCCAAATTATTTTTCAGTATATCGAAACTTGCGGTCTCTTTTTGAAATAAAATATTGCTTGTGCTATCGCGTTCCAACTGAAGTACATTGCCCTCGTCAATAACCGCTATTTTCACGTGGTCATCTCCCTGATACATCACCATGAGAATGACAATACCATAAAACAAGGCAATACCAATAGGGGTAAGTAAAGTCGTTAGGATAAATGACTTTTTGCGCACGCGTACAAGGTATTCTCTTTGTATGACAAGTGATAAATTATTCATAACTTACTTGATTAACACTTTTGATAAAAATTTCATTTAATGATGGTAATATCTCGTTAAAGGCTTGAATACGAATATTTTGGTCAAGAAAATGGCGTAATAATCCGTTGGAATCCTTATCGTTTTCCAGTTGAACTATAATAGTATTTCCCTGTTGCTGCTTAATGTTGAGATTACTGGGTAGTTCAGGTAAAGCTCCTTCAAAATGAATCTGAAATAAATTATCTTTATAGTGGCTTTTAATATTTTTCACACTTCCTTCCAGCACCTTTTTTCCTTGATTAATGAGTACAATGTTTTCACAAATGGCTTCTACTTGCTCCATACGGTGGGTAGAAAAAATGATACTGATGCCTTTGTAGTGTAATTCATCAATTTCATCCTTAATCAAATTAGTGTTGATAGGGTCTAAGCCAGAGAATGGTTCATCTAAAATGAGCAATTTGGGTTCGTGTACTACAGTAGCAATAAACTGCACTTTTTGCTGCATCCCTTTGGATAGCTCCTCAATTCTTTTATTCCACCAATCCTTGATCTCAAATTTCTCGAACCAGTACGTCAATTTTTTCTTAGCTTCTTTGCTAGACATTCCCTTGAGTTGAGCTAAGTACATCAAATGCTCTCCTACTTTCATTTTTTTGTAAAGCCCTCGTTCTTCTGGCATATAGCCAATATCGGCGGGATGTTTAGCATTCAATTTTTCACCATCAATAAAAACAGCACCCTCATCTGCGCCAATGATGGTCGTGATGATGCGGATAATAGTTGTTTTGCCTGCACCGTTCGGTCCAAGTAGCCCAAATATTTTTCCTCTTGTTACGCCAAAACTGACGTTATCCACCACTCGCTTTTTTTCATAAACTTTGACGACCTCCTTCAATTCTAAAATTGGATTCATTATCTCATTTTTGATTTAGTGCGTTGAATATAGTCCGATTTAGAAAAAAATCATCAACTTTGTCCTTATACTTAGACGAATATTGACAACATTTCGACAGGAACAAAATAAAGTTAATCAAACTTGTGATTTGGCGCAAAAAAGACCATTCTACTAAAGCAACAACCTATTGGAGTATTATTCGCCAACGTTTCCTTCAGCATCGCTTAGCCAAGTGGTCGCTGCGCATTTCGTATGTACTTATTTTTGTCGCCATTTTTGGAGATTTTCTGGCTAATGAACGTCCTATCCTATGTAAAATAGATGGCACTTGGCAAACGCCTGTCTTAAGATGGTATGCCATTCAATTTGGTTTAACCGATTGGACATCGGATTTCAGAACAAGAGATTGGTTCAACACAACATATGAATTTAAACTATTGCCTCCTATTCCGTATTCAGCTACCTACCAAGACCGAAAAAACAGAAAGCTAGTAAGCCCTTTTGCAGAACAAAATATTCCTAATTGGCGATTTAGGCATTGGCTAGGCACAGATAGATTGGGGCGAGATGTAGCAGCAGGTATGATTGCAGGTACAAGAACTGCCATGTTAGTTGGGTTGATTTCGATGTCTATTGCGACTATAATTGGTGTTGTGTTGGGCGCAATAGCTGGTTTTTTTGGTGATGACCGCTTAAAAATTCCAATATTTACCCTTGTTTTACTGCCTATTGGCATATTCTTAGGTATTTTCTATGGCTTTATTGTGCGCACATTTACCATTCAGGAAAGCAACTATTTTTTAATTGAACTATTAAAAAGTAGTGTAATTTTTATTTCCATTATTGTTTTTTGTCTATCACTAGGCTATCTATTACAAAAACTAAATTTCTCAAGAAAATCTACATCCCTGCCACTAGATTTAATCATCATGCGATTGATTGAAGTGTTTAATAGCATACCGGCATTATTATTAATTTTAGCTTTCGTAGCGGTTATTAAAAAGCCCTCTATTGTTTACGTAATGCTCATTATTGGACTCATTCGCTGGACAGGTATTGCTCGATTTATGCGAGCAGAAACACTGAAAATAAAACAGTTGGAATATATTGAAGCCGCACGTGCATTAGGATTTTCCAACTGGCGTATCTTGTTCAAGCACGTTGTGCCCAATGCTCTTACACCTGTACTCACTACGATTGCCTTTGGTATTGCAGGTGCTATTCTCACAGAATCAGCACTGTCTTTCTTAGGTATTGGTGTTGACCCGAATGCGGTAACATGGGGTAGTTTGCTACGCAATGCTCGCTCCGATTTTAATGCTTGGTGGTTGGCTATTTTTCCGGGAATCGCTATTTTTATAACAGTTAGTATTTTTAATTTAATTGGCGAAGGATTATCTGAAGCCATTGGAGGCATGAAAAGATAGCTTGAAATGATAACAGACCGTTAAATTATTCCTTATCCCGTTAAATATTCGTTAATCCAATGGTTAGTTGTGCAACTTGTGCCCTACCTTAGTAGTCTAATAAAGGAACAAAGAAGTGAGTATGCTTTGGATGAACCATCAAGCTCACAAACAATAAAACAGAGAAAGCATTTTTTAAATTTAAAATCAGAAATAATGACAACAAATATGATGAAAACATTGGTTTTGGTATTGGCTTTTGCCACCGCATTTAGTTTCCAAGTAACCGCACAAAAAATTGCAGTTGTTGATATTACAGTAGTGCTAGAAAGCATTTCTGACTACCAGAGGGCACAAGATGCTTTGGATAAGCAAGCGGCACAATGGAGACAAGAAATTGCAGAGGAATATGACCGAATAAAAGGCATGTACAATAAATATCAAGCGGAGCAAGTGCTTTTGAGTGATGATGCACGTCGCCAACGCGAGGATGAAATTATGAATCGCGAAACGCAAGTGCGTGATTTGCAACGTCGCAAGTTCGGTCCTGAAGGCGAATTATTCCAAAAAAGACAAGAACTTGTACAACCTATTCAAGAAAAAGTGTATCGCTCAATAGAGCGTTTTGCGCTTGACCGTGGCTATGATTTCATCTTTGATAAATCAGGAAGTGCTGGTTTAATTTTTAGTAATCCAAACTTTGATGTTACAGAAGAAGTTATCAAGCGCGTGCGATAATTGGTTTTATCTATTGTTGTTCTATATTTTTTTGATGCACCGATAGTCGAAAAATGAAATTATCAAAGAACAAATTATCTTTGCGCTAAATTTTGAAATTATCTATTCAAATTCATTCAATAAAAATGAAGCATATACCAAATATTGTTTTTTCTCTAGCTCTAATGCTAAGTGCTTTTTCCGTTCAAGGACAAAAATTTGGATACGTCAACTCCAGTGAAATCCTTGCTGCATTGCCAGAGGTAAAGCAGGCAGAAGCTAATATTGAGGCGTTGAGAAAACAACTCGAAAAAAAGTTCCAACAAGACCTTCAATCGTTGCAAACGGCTTATCAAGAAGCACAGCAAAAAGTAGCAGACGGTGTTCTTTCTCCAAAACAACAAGAGGAAGAGGCTGCTAAGTTGAAAAAAAGAGAGGACGATTTGCGCAAGTACGAAACGGATAGCCAGCAAAAATTGGCATCAAAACAACAAGAGTTAGTACAACCTATTTTGGACAAAGTGAATAAAGCTATTCAGGATGTGGCCAAAGAAAATGGTTATCAATTTATCTTCGACGAGGCAGTATTGCTCTATCGCGATCCTAGTCTAAATGTTGATAAATTAGTGAGGGCAAAATTAGGTATTCAATAAAAAGGAAACCTAACCATTGCTAAATTGTAGCATTAAATTGAAAAGGACTTACTATAATGATTGATTACAGCAAGTCCTTTTCAATTTTTACTAAACAACTTTTACATTCCCAACTTTGGTCCTGCCTGTGTAATAGCAGGGTCAACACCCTGCTCAAATTGCTTGAAATTCTCTTGAAATAACTTCACCAATTTTTGTTTGGTAGTGTCGTACTTATCCTTGTTTGCCCAAGTGTTGCGAGGCATCAATATTTCAGAAGGCACTCCAGGACAAGCAGTAGGTATCTCTACGCCAAACTCGGGGTCAACCACCATTACTGCATTATCAAAAGCATGGTTGTGAATAGCATCAATCATTGCTCTTGTGTAGCGCAGTTTAATTCTTGACCCTACGCCGTAAGAACCACCAGTCCAACCAGTGTTTATCATCCACGCTTGAGCGTTACATTCTTTGAGTTTTTTAGCCAGTAAGGTAGCATATTTATTGGGATGCCAAATCATAAAAGCAGCTCCAAAGCAAGCAGAAAAAGTAGCCTCTGGGTCAACAATGCCCATCTCTGTTCCTGCAACTTTAGCAGTATAACCAGAAATAAAGTGATAGCTAGCTTGTTCAGGAGTAAGTCGGCTGATAGGAGGCAAAACACCAAAGGCATCGAGCGTAAGGAAAATAATATTTTGTGGCAAACCTGCAACGCAAGGAATCTGAGTATTATCAATAAAATTGATAGGATAGCAAGCGCGCGTGTTCTCTGTAATAGAAATATTGGTATAGTCCACTATTCTAGTTTGCTCATCATAGACTACATTTTCAAGTACAGCACCATAGCGAATGGCTTTAAAAATATCAGGTTCATTTTCAGCAGAAAGGTTTATAGCTTTGGCGTAGCAACCACCTTCAATGTTAAAAATGCCCTTATCTGTCCAACAATGCTCGTCATCACCTATCAACTTGCGCTTAGGGTCAGCACTTAAGGTTGTTTTTCCTGTACCTGAAAGTCCAAATAAAACAGTTACATCATTGTTTTCACCTACATTGGCTGAGCAGTGCATTGGCAGAACGTTTTGAAGAGGCATCAAATAATTCATCACTGAAAATATACCTTTTTTCATTTCTCCTGCATAATTCGTACCTAATATTACAATTTCTTGCTTTTCTAAATTAAGGTCAATACTTGTTTTGGAAGTCATCCCAGAAGTATGCCTATTTGCAGGAAACGTTCCACTATTAAAAATGACATAGTCTGGTTCGCCAAACTTTTCTAGTTGGTCGCGTGTAGGCATAATGAGCATATTCTGCATGAAAAGTGCATGGTAAGCCTTTGTACATATAACACGCACCTTAATACGGTATTGCTCGTCCCAGCCCGCATAAGCATCCACGACAAAAATGCGCTCTCTAGTGTTCAAATAATCAATAGCCCGTTCGCGGTTTACCATGAAAGTATGCTCATTAACTGCAATGTTTACACTTCCCCAATCCACATTCTTCTCTGATTGTGGGCTTCTTACGATGTGTTTGTCTTTTGGACTACGTCCTGTTTTTTCACCAGAATAGACTAGTAATGCACCTGTGTTGTTCATAGCCGTACCTTTTTCTAAACTTAGCCCTATTTCATACAACTTAGGAACACTACTGTTACGGTAAATTTCTTTTACATGGATTCCATACTGAAGAAGATTAAATGCCATAATAATGTATTTTTGTTTAATAGATGAATTTTGATTAGCTTATAAAAGCTACTTCAAAATTAAAGTAAAAAGATGTTAAACAAATTTTATTTGCCAATAAATTAAGAGTGATATTTATCATTTTACGAAAGACAATCTTTGTGGCAAAGAATAAATTCTATTTTTGTTCTAGGTCAAAAAATTAATCTTAAAATTTTATTTTATGAAGAAAATATTTGCAATAGGTTTATTTTACATAGGCTTAGCTCATGCAACTTACGCCCAAATGGGAGCTAACGCTTCAGATGCTAAGGTGTCACTAGAAATGGATTTGGCAGCAACCATTACAGCTGATGGATTGCGAGAAATACTTACCGTTCTAGCATCGGATGAATATGAAGGACGCGAAACAGGCACAGCAGGGCAGCGCAAAGCAGCAGATTATATTGCTAGTAAATTCAAGGCTTTAGGCTTGCCCACTATCGGCGAAGACAACACTTATTTTCAGCAAATTATTTTTACCTCCGAGAGTTGGGAAAAAATAGAAATGGAGGTCAACGGTACAGCCTATCGCCACCTCTGGGACTTTTACGCTTATCCTACACGCAATGGAAATTTACCAGAGGCGAGTTTTAAAGAAGTTACTTTCCTAGGTTACGGCATTGACGACCCAAAATATAGTGATTACGCAAACAACAATATTAAAGACAAGGCAATTATCATTTATGATGGCGAGCCAACGGATGAAAAAGGAAATTCCTTACTCACAGGTGCATCTTCTCTTTCTGATTGGTCAACGGACTGGCAAAAGAAGCTAAAAACTGCAAAAGAAAAGGGAGTGGCTATGGTATTTATCATTGACCCTAAATTGAAGGAGAATATTCAGGAAAACCGAAGATTTCTGTTGGGTTCAAGAATGGCGCTTGGCGCAGGCGAAAATCCAGAAGAAAATTTTGCCAATCACCTTTCCATTTCTTCTACTGTGGCAAAAGATATGGTAGGCAAGGGATTTAAAAAAGTAGTGAAAGCTAGAGGGGACATTATTAAAAAAGGTAAGCTAAAAGCCGTTAATATTCCAGTGGCAGTAAATGTGGTACAGCGCAAACTAAAGAACCAACTTATTGGTTCAAATGTACTAGGTTTTATTGAAGGCACTGACCCTAAATTGAAAGAAGAGGTAGTTGTTATCACTGCTCACTATGACCACTTAGGTACGAAAGGAGAAAGTGTTTTCAATGGCGCTGACGATAATGGCTCTGGTTCTTCTTCAGTAATTAAAGTGGCAGAAGCTTTTGTTAAAGCGAAGGCGCAAGGAGCAGGTCCTCGCCGAAGTGTGCTGGTGATGTTGGTTTCGGGAGAGGAAAAGGGTTTGTTGGGGTCTCAATATTATGCTGAAAATCCAATTTTCCCACTTGAAAATACCGTTGTCAATGTTAACGTGGATATGGTGGGGCGTGTGGATGATAAATATAAGGATAATCCAAATTATATTTATGTGATTGGTTCTGACCGATTAAGTACGGAATTACACGAAATCAATGAAGTGGCAAATGCGACTTACACCAATTTGGTATTGGATTACACTTACAACGATGACAATGACCCTAATCGTTTTTACTACCGTTCTGACCATTACAATTTTGCGAAGAAAGGTATTCCTGCCATATTCTATTTTAACGGTGTGCACGCAGACTATCATCGCCCTTCTGACACTGTAGAGAAAATTAATTTTGAAAAAATGGAAAAAGTTGCGCGTTTAGTTTTTCATACGGCTTGGGAACTAGCCAATCGAGATAAGCGAATTGAGGTAAATGTAACTGGCAGAAACTAATTAATAACAATAATTTTGAAGTTTGAATAGTGTTTTCACTATTCAAACTTTAAAACTATAACTACACGATCTTTTCAGAAGCAAATACAGAACCCAAGTATTCTCTATTCAAACGAGCAATGTTGTTCACAGAAATTTCTTTTGGACATTCTGCTTCACAAGCAGTTACATTGGAGCATCTTCCAAAACCTTCCATGTCCATTGTTTTCACCATCGCTTGAGCGCGTTTTTTCGCTTCTACTTTACCTTGTGGCAACATAGCTAAATGGGATACTTTTGCAGAAACAAACAACATTGCAGAGGCATTAGGGCAAGCTGCTACACAAGCACCACAGCCAATACAAGCCGCTGCATCAAATGCCATAGAAGCAACATCTTTTTCCACAGGAATAGCATTTGCATCTTGCGCCTGACCCGTATTGACAGAAATATAGCCTCCTGACTGAATAATACGGTCAAATGCCGAGCGATCTACCACTAAATCGCGAATAACTGGAAAAGCCTTTGCACGGAAAGGCTCAACATAGATGGTGTCTCCATCCTTGAAGGAGCGCATATGCAATTGACAGGTAGTAGTCGCCTTTTGTGGTCCATGCGGTTGACCGTCAATAACCATGCTGCAAGTACCGCAGATGCCCTCACGACAGTCATGTTCAAAAGCAACAGGTTGTTCCTTTTTCTGCACCAAACTTTCATTCAGCACATCCATCATCTCTAAGAAAGACATTTCTTCCTTTACATTATCCAGTTTATATTCCACAAACTCCCCTTTATACTTCCCTCCTTGTCGCCAAACTTTGAGTGTTATTTTCATATTATATTTATTTTGTGTTGTTATTTTTTGTGAACTTCGAACTGTTCAGTAATTACTTATAACTTCTGGTAATCAATTTCACGTTTTCAAATACCAATTCTTCTTTGTGCAATATAGGTTCACTTGGATTACCTCCAAATTCCCAAGCTGCTACATAAGCATAGTCCTCATCATTTCTCAATGCCTCGCCTTCCTCTGTCTGATGTTCTTCACGGAAATGACCACCGCAGGATTCTTCTCTATTTAAAGCATCTATACACATCAGTTCACCTAGTTCCATGAAATCAGCTACACGCAATGCTTTTTCTAGCTCTGGATTATATTCTTCATTTGTGCCAGGCACAAAAGCATCGCGATAAAATTCCTCGCGCAATTCACGAATCATTCTTATTGCTTTTTGTAAGCCATCAGCGTTGCGCGACATACCGCAATAATCCCACATAATTAAACCTAGCCGACGGTGGAAACTTTCTACTGATTGGTTGCCATTTGCAGATAGTAAATGATTGATTCTATCTCGCACTTCTTTTTCTGCGGCTTCAAATTCAGGCAAAGAGGTATCAATTTTTGGCGTTCTGATTTCTTTTGCCAAAAAATTTCCAATAGTATAAGGAATGACAAAGTAGCCATCCGCCAAGCCTTGCATTAACGCAGAAGCACCTAATCGGTTTGCTCCATGGTCAGAGAAATTTGCTTCACCTAGCGCGAAACAACCAGGAACAGTAGTTTCTAAATTATAATCCACCCAAAGTCCACCCATGGTGTAATGTACGGCAGGGTAAATGCGCATTGGCACTTTATAAGGGTCTTCGCCTGTTATTTTTTGATAAATCTCAAACAGGTTACCATAGCGGGCACTAATAACATTTTTACCAAGACGATTGATCGCATCCGAAAAATCCAAGTAAACAGATAAACCTGTTTCTCCTAAGCCTCGTCCTTCATCGCAAACATATTTGGCAGCACGAGAAGCAACATCTCTTGGTACTAGATTTCCGAATGATGGATAAATGCGCTCTAGGTAATAGTCTCTTTGTTCTTCGGATAAATCAAGTGGAGACTTTTTGCCTTCCCTGATGGCTTTGGCATCTTCTTGCGATTTTGGCACCCACACCCGACCATCATTTCTCAAAGATTCCGACATCAAAGTCAGCTTCGATTGATATGTTCCAGAAACGGGAATACAAGTAGGGTGAATTTGTGTAAAGCAAGGATTGGCAAAAGCTGCACCCCTTCTATGCGCTCGCCAAGCAGCGGAAGTGTTGGAGTTCATTGCATTGGTGGAAAGGTAAAATACATTGCCATAACCACCTGTTGCCAACACCACACAATGAGCGGCGTGTCTTTCTAATTCACCTGTTAATAGATTACGAGCGATGATACCACGTGCTTTTCCATCTACAATTACTAAGTCTAGCATTTCATGGCGATTGTACATTTTTACACCACCTGTTGAAATTTGACGAGAAAGGGACTGATAAGCACCAATTAATAATTGTTGCCCTGTCTGACCACGTGCATAAAAAGTACGGCTAACTTGGACACCGCCGAAAGAGCGATTCTCTAGCAATCCACCGTATTCCCGTGCAAAAGGTACACCTTGTGCAACACATTGGTCAATAATGCTTGTGCTTACTTCTGCCAATCGGTGAACATTAGCCTCTCTGGAGCGATAATCGCCTCCTTTTATGGTGTCATAAAATAATCGGTAAACACTATCACCATCATTTTGATAGTTTTTTGCTGCATTGATTCCCCCTTGCGCTGCAATGGAGTGTGCACGGCGTGGGCTATCGTGAAAAGTAAATACCTTTACATTGTAACCTAGCTCTGACAGAGTAGAAGCGCAAGAAGCACCTGCTAAACCTGTTCCTACTACGATAACCTCCAAACGCCTCTTATTATTGGGAGCTACTAGACTTACAGAGGATTTGTACTGCTGCCATTTTGAAGACAAAGCTCCCTCTGGTATTTTCGCATCTAATTTTTTCATATGCTGTAATTTATTTGTATTAATGTTGAACTTGCCAATAGTTTACTTCTTATAAAGTGTTTTATGCAATTAATTGTTTGTCAGTTTAATGCAAGAAGCTACTTAACGGATAAATATTAAAATACATCAGAATTGGAATAATAGCAAAAAGCAAAGGCACAATAATAGAGTACATCCAACCAATACCTTTGATGAGTGGTGTATACTTTTTGTGGGTAAGCCCTAGTGTCTGAAAAGCACTTTGGAAGCCATGTAGCAAGTGATAGCCAATAACTATCATACTAAAAACATAAACAGCTACATATATTGGATTGCTATACGCCTCTGCCACAAGCACATAAAGATTTTTCACTTGTTCGCCATTGTATTCTGCCATTGGTACTTTGCCCAGTTTCATTTGTAACCAAAATTGATACAAGTGCAAGCCTAGAAAAACGAAGATGATAATACCCAACCACGCCATGTTGCTAGCGGCAAAAGAGTTTGTACCTACTGCTTTAGTTACTTTGCGAGCATATCCTTGTCCGCCTCGTGCGCTTCTGTTTTTTCGCCAAAGTACAATACCTTGAACAGCGTGGAGCAGTATGGAAGCATAAAGCAAATAGGAAGTCGCCTTGATTAGCGGATTAGTTGTCATAAACTTGGCGTAAATATTGAATTGTTCGCCTTGGTCGTTGACTAATAATTGTAAATTGCCCGTCAAATGTACTGCCAAAAAAGTAATTAAAAACAAGCCTGTAAGACTCATAATCACTTTCTGCCCTATTGAAGAACCTAAAAAGTTGATAAACCAATTCATATTATTATTTTCTGTTTGTTTAGTTAAGCAAATATAGTCATTTAACAATTTTTATTTAAAAGCATTCAGGAGTATTAATTCTCTGTATATTATTTAGAATAGTTCTAAACGTTTATTTCCCTATCAACAATGTTGAGAACTTACTTTTATTAACATTACTGCATGTTCATGTATGTAATAACTGCTTATATCTACCCATTACAAACATACGTCCCTTCCTATTGATTCTGTAAAATATATGCTGGGCGAAATTTTAAAAGGCTAAGAAGGTTGTAAATACTGCTAACAATATACTTTCTGTTTGAATTGCCAATAAACCAGTAGCAACAGTGTGAATAATCCCTATGTTATCCACGCTTTATCCACATTATTGTGTTAAAAAAAATATGAATATTATTTCATATAGTTTTTCTGATGTAGAATAAATACAAATAATTGATTATCAATTTATTAGTTAACAAATATTAACATATAAGTGTTGATAACCAGTCACTTATACCTAATAATTTAAAAAAAAAATTGCTGGATTAAATTTTTTATCAGATATTTGTATCCCAATTTATTAAGGTAAAGATTGGCATTGATTTGAAGTAGAGAGAAAATAATGCTTACCTTCAGATTCTAGCAATAACTAAAATTTGAAGTTACATTTCTTAGATATTTCTATTTTAGGCGATTGTCGTTCAAGTGTGTATCTAATTTAGCTATTTGCCATTACTGTTTTAAAACTACCGAAATAACTAAAGCCGATTAAGTTAGTTGTACTACTGTACATTGTGCGTATGCTATGTTTTATTTTCGCATTTAACAAAGTCATATACACAAAGTAAAGTTGTCTGCTCAAAAAAAAATTGAATTATCAATATCATACATAATATTATTAACAGTAGCAGCAATGGATTTCAAAGTCATTATCTCAGGTAGGTTAGCGTTCAAAAATGAGCGCAGCATAAAAAAGGCAATGGAGGTGTACACGCGCAAGTGCGAAACACTGTACAAATATTTCCTCCTATTTAAAATCGAAGATATTTTTGACGAAGCATCGTTGAGTTTATCTATTCCCCGATTTGTGAAAGAAGGCGTTGAACTAAAATTATGGAACAACACCATACAGGTTCTTCAAGAAATGGCTGACTTTGCTATGGCAGGCAACATCGGTGCTTGGAGAATCAACAGTGGTGAGGTAATAGATCAACTTTTGTTGGAGCCTTCTAGCGACAAAGGACCTATTCATGCCTTTAATCAAGGTAAGAAAATAATTGCCGCTGATGGTAATTTGGAAGAAGCTGCCAAATACTTTACTGAGGCTATTCAAAAATTTAATTGCCATGATACTGCTTATGAAAGAAGAGGCTATGTA
>CALDYY010000024.1 GCA_937944245.1 uncultured Saprospiraceae bacterium
CTTGCTTCTTCAATCATCCTAAAGTGCACATTCCTGCACCTAAGCCGAATTTGACGTGCAAGGATAGAGGAGAAATTAGTGCTTCTGGTTCTACGATTAGAATTTCTTGGGTAAAAATAGCAAACATGGGTGGTTCAACCGCTGGTGCTAGCCGAGTTGGTTTCTACCTTTCTACGGATACCAATTTTACTACTGACGACTTCTATATTGGTGAAGTAGCAGTAGGGTCTATCGCAGCTGGTCAAGTAGTTACGCTGAGTGATTTCACTAGAGATTTAGGCAACTTGAATTTGCCAGCAGGTGATTACTTCATTGGTTTCATCTTGGATTACAAAGACCAAGTACACGAATCTAATGAACATGACAACAATACTTGTTTCTTTACTCATCCGAAAGTGCGTGTTCATCCGTCCAAACCAAACTTGGCTTGTAAAAATCCGGGTGAATTGGTCGTAAATGGCACACAATTACATCACTCTTGGGGAATGGTTATTAATGATGGTCAATCCAGAGCAGGTACATTCAAGGTAGGTTACTTCCTTTCAAGAGATAGGAACTTCCGTGTAGGAGAGGACATCTTATTGGGTGAAGCAACAGTACATGGACTAAATGCAGGTCAAGTAGTAACGCTTCCTAACGTCAATTTTGATGTGGCAGGATTGAGCATACCAGCAGGTACTTATTTCTTTGGATTTATTATTGATTATCAAAATCATGTGGACGAAAGCAATGAGCATGACAACAATAACTGCTTTATTGAACATCCACGTATCCATATTGAAGCAGGCAAACCAGACTTGACTTGCAAAGACAAAGGTGAGTTTACTTACACAGGGAATAGTATCCATATTTCTTGGGTGAAAGTAATGAACAGCGGTGCAAGCAGCTCAAGTGCAGCACGTATTGGTTACTATCTTTCTACGGATGAGCATATTGACCCTAGCCACGACTTCTTCATCGGTGGTCAACATATTCCTGCATTAGGAGCAGGTCAAGTAGCAACGATTGCTGACTTTAGCAGAAATCTTTCCCAGTTGAGTATTCCTTCTGGAAGCTACTTCTTAGGTTACTATGTGGATGATAAATACGAAGTGCATGAATCCAACGAGCATAATAATGGCGATTGCGTTTGGAGACATCCTAAAATCAACATTAGTGCTGGCAAGCCAAACTTGACAATTCATACTGCTGGACACTTCTCTGTAAGCGGTCATACATTGCAATTCAGCAATGTAAGCGTAATTAACAATGGGGGTAGCAGCACAGGTGGTACAAGTAAACTAGGATTCTACTTATCTAGAGATGCCAACATTAATCCAAATGAGGATATTTTAATTGGTACGGATAATATTCCGAATTTAAATCCAGGTCAGGGAAGCAATAGTAGCAGAAACATCAATCTTTCTGGTTTATCTATTCCTTCAGGTACTTACTATGTAGGTATTTTTGCGGACAATGAATTTAAGATTCATGAATCCAACGAACACGACAACAGTGCTGTTTACACACAAAGAATCAACTTTACTAGCAATACAGGCAAGCCTGATTTAGCTTGTGCGGGTGCAGGAACATTGAATATACAGAGCAACAACAAAATTAGTATTACTGGATTAAAGGTAACCAATAGTGGTACAAACGTAGCGGGCAATAGCCAAATTGGATTTTACTTATCCAACGATACGAATTTTACCACAGGTGATTACTTTATTGGTGCGCTGAATGTATCCTCTTTGAATCCGGGTCAAACGGTAACATTGAACTTTAACGGCGACTTGCCTGAAGTACCGAATGGCAACTATTTTGTTGGTTTCATTTTGGATTACAATAATAAAATAGATGAATCCAATGAGCACAATAATAATGAATGCTTCTTCACGCATCCTAAAGTAACTATCAATAAAAACACAGGTGGTTATAGTGTGGGCAATTCACCAGCTTGTGCTTGTGAAAGTGAGAGAAGCAACAGTTTCTGCGATAACTTTGAGAAGTATTCTCCAACTACGTTTATCAATAGAGCGCCTTGCTGGACAACTTGGTCAGGAGCATCACAAGGACAAGAGTTGGGTTATCTTATCGGCGATGGCAGCAACCAATGTATGCGTATTGAAGGTAGAGTAATCAACAATCAAAACATGCTCTTGAAACTGGGCAACCGCAATGCAGGCAACTACCGCATTGATTTTGGAATGCGTATTCTACCAACACGCAGAGGTTACTTTACACTAATGCAAGGTATGGGCAACCAAGCAAGTCATTCTTGCCAAGTTATCCTCTACAACAATGGCACTGGGACTGTGAAACATGGTGCAGGTGAAACGCATTTCTACTATCCAAATAGCAGTACAGCAGGTTGGTTCAAAGTATCATTAATGGTGGATTTAGATGGAGACAAAGCATCTTTAATGTTCAACGATTCCCATGCAGCAACTTGGAAATATAGCCAAATTGTAGGGGCAAATGCTAGCATGAAGCAACTAGCAGCCTTGAACTTTACAGCGATGGACCACAGCTACGTGTATGACATTGACGAAATTGAGTTCCGTCAAATTGCAAGCAGCGAAAATGGCGATGTAGAATCTCGTAATGATGAATTTGCAGCAACATCAGCTACTTTGCCAAGTGTAAGTGTGAGTTACTATCCAAACCCAGTTTCAGGTAACTTGTTCTTAGATATTGAAACACCAATAGCATCAAAAGTACAAGTAGAAATTATGAACGCTATCGGTCAAGTAGTGGCACGCCACGAAGAAGCCGATGTAACGATTCTGAATAAAGTATTTGATTTATCCAACCAACCAGGTGGTATGTACTATATCAAATGTTTGGTAGGTGATCAACAAATTGTGAAGCCGTTAATTGTTATCAAAAACTAATACTGTTTTTGAACCTTAATGCCGAAAAGAAAAAGGGGTTGTCCGCAAGGTCAATCCCTTTTCTTTTGTTGTTACAAAGATTGGAGGTCTTAATATGTTTTAGAAACGACTAAGCCAACTGCACAATAGTAACACCATTGCCACCAAATTCTTCCTCTGGGTGCTTTATTGCCTTCACAGCATCATACTCTCGAAGTTTGGATTTTACAGCCTCGCGCAGTACACCCGTCCCTTTTCCATGCAAGATGCGCAAATTGTCGGCATTGCACATTAAGGCTCTGTCCACAAAGTCTTCAATCGTTTCTAGGGCTTCTTCAATACGCATTCCCCTAATGTCCAACTTATTTATAAATTTTTCTGTAGCTTCAACTGTATCTAATTGAATACTTCTGGTTGGCTTTAAATCAAGAGGTTCGTTAGCATGTTCCAAGTCTCGTATATTAATGTTCATACGCATCATCCCTATTTGTACCAACGCTGTTTTCTTATCCACAGACATCACATATCCAGTGGCACTACCCGTTTTCATCTTTACAAAATCCCCTTTTTCGATAGGTCGCTGAGTAATATTCTTAGGTACTTCTTTGTAGTAAATCTCTTCTTTTAATTCTACTACTTCTTTCGTTTTTTGCTCGCGTTCTTCTCTTACCTGTGCCGCTAGTTGCTGGGCTTTTTCAAGATTTTTTTCCTCTTTTATTTCGCGAATAAGCCGCTCCAATTCTTTGTTTTCTTTAGCTGTCTTTTGCAAGGCTTGTTCCTTAGCGTCTAGTTTAATTTTTTTTCTTCTAAACTCAAGGTCTTGATGAAGTACCTCGTAGTTGCGAATTAACTTTTCTAATTTAATGGCATTGTCTTCCGCTATTTTCAGTCGCTCTTCAAGTTCTTGTTTTTCTCGCTGTAAATCCACAAGAAGTTGATCTACTGCTTTTTCATTTTTGCCGACCCTGCGCTTGGCATATTCCAAAATTTCTGTACCTAAACCACTTTTCTCTGCTATTTCAAAGGCATACGAACTACCAGGTCGCCCCACTTTTAGCTGATAAGTTGGCGAAAAAGAATCTTTATCATAAAGCATTGAACCGTTAAGAATGCCTTCCGTTTTGAAAGCGTAAATCTTCAAATTAGAATAGTGGGTAGTGATGACACCGTAAATTCCTTTTTTGTGCAAAGCATCTAGGGATGCTTCTGCAATAGCCCCACCAATTTGTGGGTCAGTACCAGAACCAAACTCGTCAATCAAGACAAGCGTTCTATCGTCGGCATGTTCCAAAAATACCTTTAAATTCTGCAATCGAGAACTATACGTACTTAAATCATCTTCTAGGGATTGTTGGTCGCCGATGTCTGCAAATATCTTATGAAAGATACCAAATTCAGAAGTCTCATCCACAGGAACAAGCATTCCTCCCTGTACCATAAGTTGCAAAAGACCAACAGATTTCATGGTTACAGACTTACCTCCTGCATTGGGACCACTCAACATAAGCAGACGATTTTTCCCCCTTAATGTCAAGTCAAATGGAACGGTTTCTCTACCCAACTGCTTGTTTTTCAAAAATAATAATGGGTGTCTTCCCATTTCGATAGCTAAATTCGGATGCTTTACTATTTTAGGCATATTCGCACGTAGAGCCGTAGCTAACATGGCTTTAGCATGAATTTCATCAAATATAGCAATCAATCCTAAGTAGTCAGACATTTGAGGGACGTAGGGGCGAAGCGTAGCACTCAATTCGCGAAGAATGCGATATATTTCTCTTTTTTCTTCCGTAACAAGGTCAAAAATATCATTGTTAATCTCAATAACTGCTTCTGGTTCAATAAATGCGGTTTTACCCGTAGTGGACTCATCGTGAATAATGCCTCGAATCTTTCGTTTGTGTTCGGCAGGTACACTTAGCACTCGACGAGCGTTTCTAAAAGTTTCTACATTGTCTGTTAGCCAACCTTTCTTGCGATAGTCTCCAACAATCCCCCTAAAAACACGGTCTAATTCTCGCTCTTTCGAGCCTATCATTTTGCGAATTTTCAGTAATTCCGGCGAAGCATCAGGTTTGATATTGCCATCTTCGTCAATTACTTTTTCAATGGCTTGAATTAATCCTTGATCAAAAGAGTAACCTTGAATGATTTTGTATAGTGTAGGATATATCTTTTGGCGTTCCAAATGAAAGAAAGCAAAAATGTCATTCATCTGCCGAAGTACAATATTCACTTTTCGCAGCCCTTCCTCTGGCAAAACATACCCTTCGATATTTAACATTTGTAATTCATCAGAAATATCTTCGTAAGCCCTAGCAGGAAACCGGTCTGCATAGTCCACAGAGCGTTTATACTCCTGAACCTGCTTTAGCTTATGTTGAATAACTTTGGCATCTTTGGACAACTCTAGCTGCTGTATGCGTTCTACACCAAGCGAGCCAAGACATTCGGCTTCCAGTAACTTTAGTATTTTATCAAATTCTAATTTTTCGTATAAATCTTTCGGTTCACTTTGCATCACATTGTTTTTTCCATCAAGACTAGAGTTTGGGTATTACACATTCCATATTTTCATAGCATTAACAACAAAATAGCAATAGAGTTCCAACTATTTAATGCAAGAATAATAAACTCAAACCCATCAACATAATAAATTTTATACTCTGACTAAGTTGCTTGAAGTGCTTTGTTTGCTGTGCTTTCCATAAATATCCAAAAGAAAGTAATAGTGGCAATAATACCACCAATAACAAGAATCCAAATTTAACATACAATTCATTTACTAAAAAAGGCTGCATGAAAATCACTAAAACAATAGCCAATGCGCCACCGAAAAGAAGTGCTACCCACTTTGCTATTTTAATACCTGCCACAATAGGTAATGTTTTGCATCCATGCGCTTCATCACCTGCCACATCTTGTACATCTTTTACTATCTCTCGATACATTGTAGAGAGAAAGGCAAAGAAGGCATACACTGTGAGTAAAAACGTCATTTCAGATGCAAGTTTAGGCTCGATTAGCTCAAATTGCTGAATGGCAGATTGTTCTGCCAACCAAACAATACTAGGTGTAAATGCACAAAGCAGTGCAACAACTATATTTCCAATTAATAGTTGTTGTTTAAACCACTTAGAATATGCATAAAGTAACAAGATAACACTTAAACCAATAGGTATAAAGTAAACTTTTTGGAGATAAACATCCAAAACAAGGGCTATCAAAAGTGCCATGCCATTGAGAAGGTAATAAATCCAATAAGCCTTTTCAATGGAGATTAAGCGGTGAATTATCATTTTTTGGGGTTTGTTAATTAGGTCAATTTTGGCATCTAAAATATCGTTGATAATGTTACCTGCCCCTGCAATGAGCAAGGTATAAAGCACCAAGCCTAAAAAGCTCAACCCATTCAAATTTGTGGACAAACCTGCTATCATTAATTTAGGTTGGACAACCCAATATTGAACTGCAATTTGGGTTAATGCCATGATAACTAGATTAAGGTAACGGACTAGAGTTAACCACGTTAGTAGTGTCATATTATTTTATTGCCACTTACCATGCAAGCGCAGCACGCGCTCAATAACATCTCTGGCGCAGCCCTCCCCTCCTTTCTTATCAGAGATATAACTACTAATTTTTGCAATTTCAGGTGCAGCATCCGAAGGGCAAGTGGGCAAACCTACTTTCTTCATTACCTCGTAATCGGGAAGGTCATCTCCCATGTAAAGAATATTTTCTACATCTATCTGATACATAGCTAAGAAATCTTCAAAGGCTTCTACTTTATTTTCTATTCCAGCATAGACATCAGAAATGCCTAATCCCTTTAAGCGGTCAATAACTCCCTTTGACCGACCACCTGTGATGACAGCCACTTTGTAACCTGCATCTAATGCGTGCCTAATAGCGTAACCATCTCTAGTATTCATTTTGCGCAGTAACTCTCCTTTCTCTGTGATGATCAACTCACTGTTAGTAAGCACGCCGTCCACATCAAAAATGAAAGTGCTAATGCTATTAAAAAGTTCTAAGTTATTCACAGGCAGTTGTGTTATTTTTGATTATCGCGCCATTCATAGACCCATTTAGCTTGAATTTGCTCTAAATGCCCTTCAGTGGATTCTTCGCGTTTACCTTCAAAATTAGGGATAGCTAATATCCACTCCAATAGGTCTGTAAACCGAATGCGATAGATATGGCTTTCTGTAAATTCATCTCCGAATCGCTCATAAAGTTTCATCGCAATATCTTCGTGGTCTGTCCACTGAATTGGTAAATCATCAAGGTCTTGAAAAGCCATTATTGTCGTTTAGGTGATTAAAAATTATGATTAATTGTTCGCTCGATGAAGCGATTTCTAATGCTCATGCCCAATAATTTTAGCTTGGTCAGGGATGTGTACCTCCAAGTAAGCATCTTCATCTTCAATAACGCACTGGCAACCCAACCTAGACTCTAGTCTAGGGTTAATTGCTCTATCAATGAAATCTTCCTCTCTATCTGATATTTCAGGTAAAAATTCATTTCCTTTTTCCACATAGACATGGCAAGTGCTACAAGCACAAACCTCACCACAGTTGTGGTTAAGATGAATGTTATTTTCTTCTGTGATTTCTACAATTTGCATCCCTGCATAGTTGCCTGTTACTGTTCTTTCGGGGATACGATTATCTTCAAAAGTAAATTTTACTGTTACCATTTTTTTATTCCTTCTTTTCCATTTGGCAAGCACCTCAAAACGCAACTGCATTTTTATAGCTTTCCAATTCATCACGAGAACAAAACTAATTTCGATTGGTTGACTGTATTGTGTAAGAATAGTCAATTTTTTGTCATGCGCTGGCGAATAAAATGATCTGCTAAAACCAATGCTGCCATTGCCTCCACGATAGGCACTGCTCTTGGCAACACACAAGGATCGTGCCTACCCTTGCCTACGATTTCCGCATAATTACCTTCTTCATCCACAGAATCTTGCGCTGACACTATGGTAGCCACTGGCTTAAAAGCTACTTTAAAGTAAATATCCATTCCATTGGAAATTCCGCCTTGCACACCTCCAGAATGATTAGATTGCGTTTTGATAATTCCTTCGTCATTAACGAAAGTATCATTGTGAGCAGAGCCACGCATTTTGATCCCTTCAAAACCAGAACCATATTCAAAACCCTTGCAAGCGTTGATGCTCAACATAGCTTTGCCTAAATCAGCATGCAATTTATCGAATACAGGCTCACCTAATCCCACTGGACAGCCTTGTATTACACATTCAACGATACCACCAATAGTATCGCCTTCTTTGCGCACTTGTTTGATGAGGGCTACCATTTTTTCTGCTATTGCTAGGTCTGGACAGCGTACTGGTGTTGCCTCGGTTTGAGTAAAGTCTAATTCCTGATAAGTTTTATCTATCTTAAGTTCCCCTACTTGACTAACATAAGCATGAATGCTTACACCGTATTGTTGTAAAAATAACTTAGCTACTGCACCTGCTGCCACTCTTGCTGCCGTTTCTCTAGCGGAAGAACGTCCACCGCCTCTATAATCGCGCAATCCGTATTTAGCTTGATAGGTGAAATCAGCATGAGAAGGACGAAATTTAGCAGCAATGTGACTGTAGTCCTTTGAACGCGCATCCTCATTTTTGATGAGTAGCATAATAGGCATACCAGTAGCCTTACCTTCAAATACGCCAGAAAGAATTTCGACGCTATCGCTTTCATTGCGTTGTGTTACAATGCTAGACTGACCTGGTCGGCGACGGTCTAATTCTGATTGAATAAACGCTTCGTCAATCGTTAAACCAGAAGGACAACCATCAATAACAACACCAATGGCTTTGCCATGTGATTCACCAAAGGTGCTGATTGTGAATGCTTTACCAAAACTATTTCCCGCCATAATGTACTCAATTTTAAAATTAGGCTATTTTTGTCTAGCACTAAACCATTATTAGGTCGGACAAATATATCTATCCTTGTTGCTCAAATAATGAGACAACAATTATTTTTTTAAAAAATAACAAAAGAATGAATTCAGCAAGCGTTTTTAGTCCTGATGTGCCAATTCCAATTCTGTACGCATATGTTCATACTGATTACTATTTTGCTGCCAATAGGGGGATAGGATACTCTTCTTTAGAGTAGCCTTAGTAATCAATCCGTCGCCGTTATCTTCCGTCCAACCCATTATTTTATAAGGAAACACTTGCTCTACAGAGATGGTAAGCGTTCTTTTTTGATGTAAATATTCAATCGTATATTCTGTAGTTGCTTCGCGTTGTACCTTTTTGATGGTAGCTCTAGCGGGAACTATGGGGGTGTGCTGCAAACGTGTGTAAAAAGTAGAGGGAATTATGTCCAACATACCTGTTGGTACGCTATTAGGTTGAATGCGAATTTTATTCCAGATTTCATCTTCCAAAAGCCCAGTATTCACTTTTTTATTGATGTCACCTTCGGATTCAAAGTAAGAAAATTCTTTAACTTCATATTTATTTCCTTTAAGGTTAAACTGCGTAAAAGTATGTCCACACCATTCTTGCACACTGGTCGTTGTTTTAAGCGTATGAGGATATTGTTCTATGGCAATCGGAGTGAATACAGAAGTCATCATGGAGTAATCATATATCCCTGTATTAAATTTGCGGATAGCATTTAGTTTCAAAACAGCAATATTGTCCTCGCCCATACTTTCAGGATAATCGAGTTTGACTTGTTTTGCTGCGGAAAATGGTTCTGTCACAAATACGAAAACGGCACTGCCTTGTCGAATTTCTCCGTAACGAACTTGTTGAAGCTCATAACTACTAATCTCAGCAACGCCATTAAACCAGTAGTCTGCAAATTCGCTCTGCCCTTCATTATCGTTGGCGAGCGACGATACATTGTTTTCACTAACTTTTCGGCAAGCAGCAAGTAAGCAAAATATCAATAACAAAAAAGTAGTAAACCGAATAAGCATATTTAGGTATTTACAGATATTAATGAAAAACTACAAGTACCTCAATTTTGTTTAAAATCGCAAGTGTTGTGACGGATGATAATTTAATCTATTTCTCTTACAGGTCGCCAATCCAGTTGATTAAACTTTTCTAAGAGTAAATTTTCATACATTTTCAATGCTTTGGGCGCACCATAATTATTAATAATTTCTTTTTCTAGGCTTTCTTTTTTAAGATAGATAATAGTGCTAGGTAAGTCAATAAGGCTTTTACCCTCTAAGGGATAAGCACTCGCTAGTTGAAAAAAATGGATAGTATCTGCTTGTGCTATTAATTCATCAATTTCACTTTTCAATAGGTATGCCTCGTGCAAACCTAAACGAGGCGTATGCTTTTTACCGTCATACAGCACCAAACCATTTGAAAAAACTTTGATTTCAAAGACAGGGCATACGCCATAGCAGCTTGTTTTCTTGATGTTTGCCACCACAGTAGCTTTTTGAGGTGCGGGTTCATCCAGTATCACAATAGCTATCGTGTCTGTTGTTTCACTATCAAATGCGGCTTTCATTTCTTCAGCGGAAACACTAGGCACTGAGGTTGTTTTCTGTATTTTCTTATTAAATACTTGGCAACTAAATGTTATTGAAATTAGTATGCCAAAAATAATAGCTTGTTTACTGCTCATGGTTTGTAACTGCATCTAATCGTTCGTTAGACTAATTGTAGGATTTCAGTAAGTTATTATCAAAATTCAAATTAGCTATTTTTATTTACTTACCTCTATTTTTCTTTTCTACGTTAGTTGGCTTATTTTGTTTTTGCGCTACACGCTGTTGTTGTACTTTTTGTTGCTGCTTCATTGCTTCTTCTAATCGCTGTTGGAAACCTCCTTTTTTCTTTGGCTGTTTTCGTTTTTCCTCCAATTTTGCTTTTATTTTATCTTGATTGATAACCACATTTTTAGTCAATACTGTTTGTGCAATATTGAGTAAACTACTGAATAGCAAATAAACGGTCAAACCAGATGCAAAATTATTGAAGAAAAACAAGAACATAATCGGCATAAAATACTGCATGTAAAGCATCATCTGACCATTTCCCCCCATAGCGGACATATCCATGCTGCGGGTGTTGTAAACAGTATAAACAATAGTGGATGCTGCCCAGAGTATAGTAAACATACTAATGTGTGCACCATAGAAAGGAATTTCAAAAGGCAATCTTGCAAAAACATCATAGGAAGATAAATCGCTTGCCCAAAGAAAGCTAGCCTGCCTAAACTCAATAGCTGCTGGAAAGAAACGATATAATGCAAACCAAATAGGCATTTGCAATAACATTGGAAAGCAACCGCCAAGAGGATTCACACCAAACTCACGGTACATTTTCATCGTTTCCATCTGTTGCTGTTGTGGTTCGTCTTTAAATTTTTCCTTTATTTTTTCTATTTGAGGCTTTAAAGCACTCATTTTAGATTGCGAATACAACATTCGATAGGTTAACGGATAGAGCAATAGCTTAACGATTAGCGTTAGCACTAAAATGATAATTCCTTGATTACCAATGAACCTTCCTAAAAATCCAAAGATAGGACGAATGATGTAACGATTAACAGTCCCTATAATGCTCCAGCCATAGGGCACTGTGTATTGAAATTCATTGTTGTAAGCCGCTAGTGTTTTGTACTCTTTCGGTCCGACAAAAAGTTCCATCTCGAAAGGTTTAGCATCGCTAGAATAAGGTATCTTAATTTGAGAATGTAATTTTTTCAAATCCTCATTATTCTCATCTAGCATGATTGTTTCAAAAATACCACCTGCAAATGGCTGATTTTTAGTAAGTAAAGCACTATTGAAAAATTGGCTAGAGTGCGCCATCCATTCAATTTGTTTATTACTCATGTCTTGGACATTACTTTTTGCTAATTTACAGTACGAGGTTTGCTCGTCCACAGCTTTAAAGTAAGTGGTACTCATTTGGGTACGCTCGTAACTGGCATTGCGTTCAAATTTATCTAAATGCTGTACCCAAGTTAAATCAATCGTATTGGTGTTATCTTTAAGTAAGTTACCTAGCCCAACTAATTGAACGGCATAATCAATAGCATAAGAACCATCTTTAAGTGAGTATTTCTGCTCAAAGAATTGATTATCTGTTGCTTTTGCTCTAAAAGTAATGGTTTTCCCTTCCTGATTTGCCTCAAAAAATAAGTTTTTCGTAGCTATTTCGCTGTTTGTAGCTAGGGGCAAGGTGTAATTAAATACATCTTTTTCGTCTTCCATTAGGTAAAGCGGTAACTTTTCGTCTTTTGATTTAAGTGGTCCTAGTTTAAAGTATTCCTTTAACAAAACGCTCTTAATGCGTCCTCCTTTGTTGGAAAAAGTAACCTTCAGCACATCGTTTTCCAGTATAAATTCCTCCTCTTTTCCAACAGCAGCATTGTAAAAAGCACCGAATTTACTTGTGAGTTGATTTTTTTGCAAAGAATCCAGTCCACTCAAGGAATCGGGCGTAATAGCAGTAACATCAATAGTTTTTTCAGCAACATCAACTACTTGTTGTGCCTTTTTGATAGAATCTTCTACTCGCTTCATTTCCTCAATTTGTGCTTGAGAAGGCTTTAAAAGTTGCTGCCAAGTGATAAGCAAAATAAAGAGTAGCGTAAATCCAATAATTGTATTTTTATCCATAATATGAAGTAAGAAACTGTAAATCAAGAATTTATTCAATTAATAAGGCAATAACATTAGTTGACATTAATTGAAGACACAAAGTTAAATCTTTGCTTGGTCTTGTAGTAACATCTTGACAATTTCTTTAGACGAAGACAAAGATATAATTTATACGAAAAAGCCTTCAAAAACGACAAACGCTTTTGAAGGCTTCAGTTTATGACAAAGTAATGTATGTTATACAGCAAAACTTTCCCCACAACCGCACTCTCTGGAAGCATTAGGATTATTGAAATAAAATCCCTTTCCATTTAATCCACCTGAAAATTCTAATGTAGAATTACATAGATAAAGAAAACTCTTCAAGTCGGTTACTACTTTGATGCCTTTATCTTCAAAAATTTGGTCATTAGGCTTTGTTTCGTTATCAAAATCCATTGCATAGCTCAAGCCTGAGCAACCTCCACTGGTTACAGAAACGCGAACAAAGTAATCCTCTTGGATTTGACCTTTTTCTTTAATTGATTCAATTTGTTGTTTAGCACTTTCCGCTACGTATAGCATCGTTACTGTATTTTATTAACAAATTGACTAAATACTTCATATATTTAGCCAATCGCATGTTTTGATAGATTAAGCTACTTGCTCATTTGCTTCAACAGCAATATTGTTTTTTGCTTGATAGTCCTTGATAGCTGCTTTGATAGCATCTTCCGCCAATACAGAACAGTGAATTTTTACAGGCGGTAACGCTAATTCTTCCACAATATCCATATTGTCAATCGTCAATGCTTCATCAATACTTTTTCCTTTCAACCATTCTGTGGCTAAAGAGGAAGAAGCAATAGCTGAACCACAGCCAAACGTTTTGAACTTTGCATCCTCAATTAAACCTGTTTCTTCATTCACTTGAATTTGAAGGCGCATTACGTCACCACATTCAGGTGCACCAACTAGTCCAGTACCTACGTTTTTTGCATCCTTGCTCAATGTACCCACATTGCGAGGATTCGCAAAATGATCCATTACTTTATTAGAATAAGCCATTATATTTAATTTTAATCGTTAATAAATTGAATTAAGTTGTTATGTTTTGTTGATGATACATTATTAATGCTCTGACCATTCTACTTGGGATAAATCAACCCCTTCTTTGTACATTTCCCAAATTGGGCTTAATTCTCTCATGTGGTTGACTCCTTTTGTAATTTGCTCAATTACATAGTCAATATCTTCTTCTTGCGTGAATCTACCCAAGCTGAAACGCAGCGACGAATGCGCTAAATCGTCGCCTAAACCCAGTGCTACTAGAACATAAGAAGGCTCTAACGAAGCCGATGTACAAGCCGAACCCGAAGATAGAGCAATTTCCTGATTGAACGTCATCATTAAACCTTCTCCCTCAACGTGTTTAAAAGAAAGGTTGGTTACGTGTGGCATACGATGCTCACGATTTCCATTCACGTAAACTTCTTCTACATTTTGCAAGAAGGCATTTTCTAATTTATCGCGTAATTTGCTCAAACGAGCAGCGTCTTGTTCCATCTCTTTCATAGCAATTTCGGCTGCCTTGCCCATACCCACAATCGCAGGTACATTAAGTGTACCCGAACGCATACCACGCTCGTGTCCACCACCATCCATTTGAGCAGTCACTTTCACGCGAGGGCTTTTTCTACTCACATATAGTACACCTACTCCTTTAGGACCGTACATTTTATGACCTGTAAAGGACATTAAATGTATGCCTAATTCTCTTGGATGAGTTTTGATTTTCCCAACGGCTTGTGTAGCATCGCTCATAAACAATATGCCGTGCTTTGCACAAATTTCGCCGATGGCTTTCATATCTTGAATTACTCCAGTTTCATTGTTTGCCCACATCACCGATACCATAATGGTGTTGCTTTTGATAGCTGCTTCCAACTCTGCAAGGTCAATCAAACCATCGTTTCTCACATCAAGATAGGTTACTTCACCACCCATTTTCTCAATCTTGGCACAAGTGTCTAATACTGCTTTATGCTCTGTCTTTACTGTAATGATATGGTTACCTTTACGGCTATACATTTCATAAACTCCCTTCAATGCCAAGTTATTTGATTCAGTAGCACCCGAAGTAAAAATGATTTCTTTTGAATCAGCTCCTAATAGAGCTGCTATTTGCTCTCTGGCATAATCCACTGCCTCTTCTGCCTCCCATCCAAAAGGATGGTTGCGGCTAGCAGCATTTCCTGGATGTTGATAGAACCAGGGTATCATAGCATCCACTACTCTTGGGTCGCAAGGTGTGGTGGCGTTGTTGTCGAGATAAATTCTTCTTGCCATTTTTTGTTTTATTTAGATTTAATCTAATCGTTTATTAGCAATAGAAACTATCCAACGCAAAAAAAGTTTTACTAAAAAGTTGTTTATACTTCTATTTTTAGCAAAAAAAATATCCTTTTTTATATCTGGTAAAAAAAGCACTACTTCTGTTTTTTTAACTATTGCACCAAATAGTTAATGTAGAAAAATAACACTAAATATATCCAAAGCCCATCCAAGAAATGCCAATAAATGGTGAGTAATCGAAGCCTTAGCCGCTTTTCTGGGTCAGAGAAATAGACCAACACACTTACAGGTTGCCTCATTTTTTTGTAGGCTTTCCAAAGGAATACACCCAGAAAAGGCAGCCCACCTATGACGTGGGCAAAGTGTAATCCAGAAATGACATATAAGTAAGAAGTAGAAACGTCTTTATTGATAACACTACCTGAAGCGAATAGCTGTTGCCAAGCCACAAATTGTAAACCCATAAAAAGCAACGAAATGAGGATGGTACTTAATAGCGCAAGTTGATAGTTCTTAGTGTTGTCTTGCAAATAGGAACGTTTTGCCCAAACCATAGTACCACTACTTGCTACTAGAATTAATGTATTAAAAACGAACAGGTTAGGCAACTTTATGGGCTCAAGCCCTTTTTCAAAACGAGTGTATATAAAAGAGGCAGTTAGGGTTACAAAAATAGCCCCTAGACTAATTAACGACAAAATCAATAGCACATTCAATGGATGAAAAGCCATATTTTGATACTCTGAGTAGTGTTCTTCCTGTTCTCGTGTTTTGTTCATTTATGATTGTTTTTTAACAGCTCTCCTGCATCGCTCGCTACAATATTTTACTTCATCCCAAACCTTTTCCCACTTTTTTCGCCAAGTATATGGACGACCACATGTCAAACATATTTTCTCAGGCAAATCACTTTTCTTTTTTTGTTTTGGCATGAAGCATTAATTGTAAGTTGTAAAATTTGAATGATGAAATGTCTATTTTACTACCAACTTTCGTAAATTAAATTGATTCTCTACCTATGTTTATTATTTTTTTATTCATAGTATCTAAGCACATACAGCAAATATTAAGAGTATATTTAAATGTTTAACTACTAAAAACCAACATTTTATGAACCTGATTTCAGTAAGGCTTAGTCATTTAGCCCGCTAAATTCCCTCGCCTTCCTTTTGTCAGAACCACAAACTATTGATTTTCACTTAAAGCAAATTTTTAAACAAATTTTAAGACTAACCCTAGCATGACAAAAAAGTTTGTCAGTTCTATGCAAAAAATGTGCTTTGCCCATACTATAAATACTCGAATCGGATAAACAAAGTATCTTCTGTAAAGTTGAATAATCCAGACCTCTTTGGTATTGTATCTACATTAGACTTCTTTCGGAAGTCCTTCAGCCTCTTTTTCTGTTTAGGCAAAAATTAATAGGCACAGGTTGGGATGAGGCAAAAAATTACTTTCGTAAGAAGTCTATTAAATACAGAAATGTCAAGGGCTTATCTTACTTTCACGATTGAATAAAAAAATGAACTGCCGATGATGTCAAAGAGAACAAAATATGCCATAAAGACTTTAGTTTATTTGTATCAACATAAAGAACAAACGCCTATTTCTGCTAAAGTTATTGCAGAAGCAGAAAGTATCCCTTACAAATTCTTAGAAAACATTTTGAGAGAGCTTCGGCAAAATAAAATTTTGCGCAGTGAACGTGGGGCTGAAGGTGGTTATTGCTTTTTAAAAGCACCAGAAACAGTAAAAGTAGTGGATGTTATTCGATTGATTGATGGACCTGTAGCATTATTGCCCTGCGTGTCGCTAAATTTCTATCATTCTTGCGCAGAATGCACTGATGAAGCCACTTGCAAAATCAGAAAATTATTCTTAGAAGTGCGCGATGCCACACTTCCAATATTGGATAAATCTATCATTGAACTTAGTGGGTTGTAACCTGATGAAATCGTTTTTTAGATTTATATTAATGACTCCATCAGGTTATTTATTTTGTTAGACAATTTCCTCAACTCCCGCTGAAACTTCTACTGCTCTAGCTTGTTTCCTAAGACTAATGTTAAGAATGACAAATCCAATAATACTAGCTAACACCGAAGCAACGAGTACCCCTAGTTTAGCTTGAGTAAGCAGCTCTACAT